>NZ_OOGT01000306.1 GCF_900323515.1 Acinetobacter stercoris
TGTTTGTTTTAAGCACGATTTAACTATTAGATATTATATTCTTTAAGGCATCAATTGTTAGCATGAATGGTTTTGCCTAAAAATCGGCGTAAAACTTTACTGGATTCACATACATACATCCTGCTATGAATTTAAGTATTACAATACGTTGCGCAAAATTGAATAACAATCAATGCTCATAAAAATAGAGCATGAGAATCAATATCTTTCGCCATTGCAGTTAAAAACTAAAAACGTTTAAATGGCTCTATTGTATCTCTATTTATAAATAAAGGAATTTGCATGAACCGTCGTGTTGTTATTACGGGTATGGGCATTAACTCGTGTATCGGTAACTCCCTTGAAGACGTAACACATTCTTTGCAAAATGGTATTTCTGGTACGCATCACAATCCAACTTATGCAGAAATGAATTTTAAAAGTCATGTCAGTGCTGCAGCAGAACAAGATTTTGACCATATTGATCGGAAACTAAAACGGTTTATGGGCGTTTGTGCAATGTACGCTTATAACGCAGCAGTTGCAGCAATTGAAAATGCCGGATTGACTCAAGAACAACTGGGTGGCAATCCTCGTTACGGTATTGCAGGTGGTTCAGGTGGAAACTCTACTGCATCTGTAACTGAAATGGTGAAGTTGCTTGAGGAAAAAGGCGCACGTAAAATCGGTCCATTCTTTGTACCCCGCAACATGAGTAATACGATTACTGCAAATCTGGGCGTTGCATTTAAACTTCAAGGGATCGCTCATTCGATTACCAGTGCATGTGCAACGTCTGCTGATGCGATTGGTTACGCATACAATCTCATTCAACTAGGGAAACAAGATTTGATGCTTGCAGGTGGCGGTGAAGAAGATCACTGGTCTCAAAGCTTGCTTTTTGATGCGATGGGTGCTCTTTGTTCAAAATATAATGACACACCTGAAACTGCTTCACGTCCATATTCTGCTGATCGTGATGGTTTCGTTATTGCTGGCGGTGGTGGCTTTGTAGTTCTTGAATCCCTTGAGCATGCCCAGGCACGTGGTGCAAATATCCTGGCTGAAGTTGTTGCTTATGCTGCAAACAGCGATGGTGCCGATATGGTTGCTCCAAGTGGTGAAGGTGCTACACGCTGTGTACTTATGGCTTTAGATGAAGCAAAACAACATGGCGTAGACAAAATCGACTATGTCAACACACATGGTACGTCTACTCCAGCAGGTGATGTGACTGAACTTCTCGCAATGGAACGCGCTTTTGGTGAAGGTAAAGTACCGCCACTTAGCTCAACAAAATCAATGACAGGTCATAGCTTGGGCGCTGCAGGTGTTCAAGAGGCGATTTATAGTATTTTGATGATGCAAAATGATTTTATTGCACCAAACATCAATGTCACTGAACTTGATGAAGGTGCAAAACCATTTGATATTGTACTTGAAAAACGTGATACAAAATTGAATACTGTGATGAGTAACAGTTTTGGCTTTGGCGGCGTAAATGCTTGCCTCGTTTTCAAAAAGTGGGATGAATAATCCCTCATAGGATATTCAATGGATGCACCATCTGATGCTTTCTTGTGGGTAAAAGCATTACATATCATTGCTGTAGTCTGCTGGTTCGCTGCATTGTTCTACTTACCACGGTTATATGTTTATCATGCCATGAGTAGCGATGCAGTCAGTCATAAACGTTTCGAAGTGATGGAACGTAAGTTGTATAGAGGGATCATGTGGCCTTCAATGATTGCCACCCTCATCACAGCGCATTTTTTGGTTGATTGGGGCGATGCTACTCGACACTATCATGAGGCAATATGGTTTTACCTAAAAGTTGCTCTAGTTGGTCTACTGGTTATTTATCACTTTGTATGTGGTTATTACCGTAAAAAGCTAATAGATAATGCACATTATAAATCACATAAGTTTTGGCGCTTTTTTAATGAAATGCCAACACTGATTTTATTTGCTGTAGTGATTTTAGTTGTAGTTAAGCCACAGTTTTAAAAACCCAGAAGCGATAAAAAGCCAACTCAATATTGAGTTGGCTTTTTATTTTAATCACTTTAAAGTCTAAGACTGATATTTTATTTAGTTAAATTTTAAGAAAGAGTATTCGGTATCATGAGTGCCTGATTAATATATAGTTCCACTAATCGTTCACGTGAACCAATTGAGTTTTGATAATGTGAAGAATTCAACAACAAGGATGCTCCATAAGTAACTGTCCATATATAAGAGAGATAATCACGTATAGACATTTTACTCTGCACCGATTTTAAATACTTATCAGTAACTTCTTTTATTTCAATAATTCGCTCTTCCCGAACAGTATATAGCTTCTTAAAAAGATCTTTTAATGTCCGATCACTATTCGTTAAACGTTCCTCTATTACATGTAATAAAATAGTCCGATTGGAATTCGACATATTATAAAGCATGTAATGTGTCACATAAGCTTGCATATCTGTCTTATATTTTATAGAAATATCAAGTAATCTTTTTTCATTTAAAATAATGAGTTCTAAATATAATTGATTTTTACTTTTAAAATGTTTATAGATTGTGCCTTTTGCAATATCAAGCTCTTGTGCCAACTCATCCAGCGTAATATCCTGATTGTTTTCAAGCAATAAGTTCTCTGCCATATTTAAAATTTTCTCTTTCCGCAAAAGAAAATTTTGCTGGCGTGTAGACATCATATTATTGTCCTAAAAATTACACTCAAAGCATCTCGAAAATACACCTATTCTTCAATAAAAACTATGAAACTAAAGTCTTGTTTATATCAAAAAAATAGACAAGTAATATTTTAGAGATAATTTTATAAATCATATTATGTCAATAATTGAGAATCTTTAGAGTCAGAAGCAACCATTTTGGGGAAATTCTTTTATTGTTTTAAAC
>NZ_OOGT01000460.1 GCF_900323515.1 Acinetobacter stercoris
GTTTTTGTTTGATTTGGACTATTTAATTTTTTATTTTTAGATAGCCCAATTCGAATTTTGAATATTTTTTTAATGCTCTATCCCATATTTACAAATATTTCTTAGACTTCCATCAACTGGATTCCTTTTAACATTCTCTTGAATTTCCAATAAATCAAATCCAGTCCTTTCACATAATTTTCGGGCTTTTGTATTTTCTTCATCTACATACGCAAATAAATTTTTAAATTGATAATGATCTAGCATGCACCGAGTAAATAGCGTCAACGCTTCGGTCAAATACCCATTTCCCTGATACTCAACATTTCCCCAAAAGCCTACATTTGCACTCTTTTTTTCCCATGAAATATCATGTACATCCATAACCCCTAAAAAGTGATTATTTTCATTTAGACGAATACTATAAATAAATTTTGTTTTATTGATTAACTCCAGCAAAGCCCATTTACAAAATGCTTGTGTTGCAAGTAGATCTGGTTTTTCAAGAGCCCACGGTAAACTTGCGGGAAATTTTCGTAATACATCCAAAGATGTATGCATTGCCAAATAAATATCATTGGCATCCTGCTCTGTTAGAATATTTAATTTAATCTGGTTATTTTTAATCTGAAACTGTTCAAGGT
>NZ_OOGT01000179.1 GCF_900323515.1 Acinetobacter stercoris
GAAAATGCGTTTTTATTATCTTCATATTTTTAAATGAATTTATATTTGATCTTCACAGTTTCTCTGCAATTGAATAGTACATTAGAAATGTGAAAAGAATGGTATCAAAGAGATTTTACATGAAGAAGATTATGACTGCTGTAGCATTATCTTTTAGTGCTTTGATGGCTACCAGTGTAATTTATGCAGATCCACCCTTTGGTCATAAGCATGGTCACAACAAAGGTGGAAATGGTAACGGAAATGCTTTTGGACATGAAAAAAGAGGTTTCCGAGAGTTCCGCCAGGATGAAGAATATATCCAAGAACAACGCCGTGAGCGGGAAGAGCGTGGGGTTCGCAGATTACAACAACATCGCTGGCAACCTGGTTATGTTATGCCTCAGCATTATCGCGGTGACAGCTATAAAGTCGGCTATAAAGATCATAATCTGCCGAAACCATCGCGTAATCAGCAATGGTATAAAATCAACAATGATTATATCTTAGTTGACTCGGACAGTAATAGTATCCTCAAAATTTTAGGACTTTAGGCTTAAAGCATTCCCATTAAATAAAATTATTTATGCTCAATTTCGATTGAGCTTTTTTAGATCTTGATTCGTCTATTAATATTTCATAAATCCATAAAATTTCAATCTAAAATTGAACATTTGCCCCTACTCATTAAATCATCCATCCCTGATCTTTCAAGGCTCTTCAGCAGTGGTCAGATATTGCCAAACTTTTATTCTTCACACAATCTTCATAAATTTCACATTTCAAATATGACTCTTCACTTTTAATCTTTATTTTTTCAGTAAGGTTTAATAATCAAAGAAGAAATGGAACATTCAAGGTGACCATTATGAAATATCTCCTCAGCATTCTCGTTTTATCTATCGGCACTTTTACTGCCACGTCTACTATGGCTGATCCCCACCACGAACATGGTTATAAACACACAAATCAATGGAAAAACGGTTATAACAAAAATCATGATCATCGCTGGAATAACCAGAGTCAAAGACGTTGGACTAATGGTAATAACTGGCGCTCTGGACACTATTTTCCACAGCAGTATCATTCTTCTCGCTATGCTGTAAATTATAAATCATATAAACATTTACCCAAACCTTCACGTTACCAGCAGTGGTATCGGGTAAATGGTGATTATGTACTGGTTAACCAACGAGATCATCGGATTATTCGTGTTATCCGATAAATTTTTCATTCAATCCCCAAGCTATCTTGGGGATTGCTTTTTTAGCAGCAAGTTCTTCATATTGCTTCCATTTTTAAAAAAATATTTTACATTTCAATAAATTTCGATTCATCTTTTATCTTTCTTTAAATTTTATATTGGCTTTATCCCAAGACGTAAATCATTCATTCAGGTATTTGATAATGAAAAAAATAATGTCCGCTATTGCATTAGCAGTAAGTACTGCTGTAATTGCCTCTACAAGTTTTGCTGCACCAAATGAAGCTCATCAGGCTCATTCTATGCATCGATCAAATCATCAAACTGTAGTGAAGCATCCAGCTCTATCTCACACTAAACCAGCAGCAACAAAAAAACAGGCTCAACACAACTGGAAAGTTGGTCACCAATACCCAAATCAATATCGTAGTACAAATTATAAAGTCGACTACAAACACAATAAAAAGCTGACTAAGCCTGGACATAACCAACAATGGTATAAGGCTGATGGTAAATACATACTGGTTAACACAGCAAATCACTCAATAATCAAAGTAATACACTAAATGCATAAAGTTAAAATCCAGTCCAGATTTAGGACTGGATTTTAACTACATATGAATAATCTCCTTAATTTATTCATAATGCTAAAAAACAGAAACAATTGAGATAACCTATATCCATCATTTCTCTATGCTTTATTATTCTAATAAGTGACTGACAGAGCATTGTTTTAAGCAAGTCCTGATTACTGTATACCCCGATATATAATTTAATTTTAGTTTTTCCATTTCAGCCCAAACTTCAGTTTGGGTTTTTTTTATTTATATTACGCATCATTTATGATTATTATTTAGAATAAGACGATATCGATGAGACACATTGGAATAGGCATGCAAATATCAGAAACAGGAACAGAACAAAGCACAACTCAAGAATATGTGCATTGGTTTCGACATTCTGCACCTTATATCAATGCTCACCGAGGCAAAACATTTGTTTTAATGTTTGGTGGTGAAGCTGTTCGTCACCCAAACTTCCAGCATATCATTCACGATATTGCTCTACTGCATTCACTTGGAATCAGGCTGATACTGGTTCATGGTGCCCGCCCGCAGATCAATGACAATTTAAAAGAAAAAGCGATCCAAAGCCCTATTCATATCAATCGTCGTGTTACAACACGTGAATCTTTGGGATGTGTCATGAATGCTGTCGGATCAATCCGGCTTGAAATTGAAGCCCTTCTCTCTATGGGTCTTGCCAACTCTCCAATGTATGGTGCACGCATTGATGTCGTTTCAGGTAACTTTGTTACCGCCAAACCGTATGGGATACGTGATGGCATCGACTTTCAGCTCACAGGTGAAGTCCGCTCTATAGATACTCAAGCCATTCAACGACATTTAGAAAATTATAATATTGTATTGCTCGGTCCAACAGGCTATTCAACAACAGGCGAGGTTTTTAATTTACTGGCTGAAGAAGTCGCAACAAAAACCGCAATTTCGCTCAAGGCAGATAAGTTAATTTTTTTAGGCAATCAACAAGGTTTACTTGATGAGCATGGTCATTTATTACGTGAAATTACACCGCATCAACTTGACCAACACATAGAAAAATTTCAGGATTCCAATTTTGAAATTGCCTTACATTTATACAATGCCAAACAAGCATCTTTAAATGGAGTAAATCGGGTTCATTTACTCTCATATGCCTATGATGGTGCACTGATCGAAGAGTTATTTACTCGTGATGGTACTGGTACCATGATTACCGATGCGCATTATGAAGAGGTTAGAACAGCGAATATCCAGGATGTAGGTGGACTTATTACCCTCCTACGCCCTTTAGAGGATGAAGGGATCTTGGTATATCGTTCACGTGAACGTTTAGAAAATGAAATTGAACAATTCGCCGTTATTGAGCGTGATGGAATGATCTTGGCTTGTGCTGCTCTTTACCCTATTCCAGCATCTATCAATGAAGTGAAATCTGCAGAGATTGCCTGTGTCGCGGTACATCCTCATTATCGAAAATCTAATCGTGGCGGGCAAATCATGCATTTTCTTGAGGAAAAGGCTAGATCTTTAGGTATACAGCAACTGTTCGTTTTGACAACGCGTACCGCACACTGGTTTCTTGAAAATGGTTTCACCAAAGCCAGTGTCGATGATTTACCTGAAGCCCGTCAGGCACTTTATAACTATCAGCGTAACTCTTTGGTCTTTAAGAAGATGATTTAGTGTTTTAAATTTCATTTTCTTTATCTCTTTTTTTTCTATAATTATTACTAAATTCAGGCATTGTTTTGACTCATTCTTTATTCAAAACAATGCTAACCTTATCCAGTCATATCATATAAAAATAAATTTGTTATTTATCATTCAATTAAGAAAAAATTCGCCACAAAAAATCCTGTTTCTGTTTTTCACTTTTTTGCATAAGTATTGCTCATTTTTTTTTATCTTTTTTTATGATTAGTTTTGCCTGATTTTTTATTTTTTGGAAAAAGCAAAGCTCATTAGTCTGGTGGTCTCTCATTTTAATTCAGATAAAGGGGTTACTGGATTCATGGCTAGTTTCTTAAATTCTTCTTGGGCAAAATTCGGTATTTTAAGTGCTAGCATTGCCAGTCTCATGATGTTATCTGGATGCTCAAAAAAGCAGGAAACAACGACTTTAAACATTGGTTTTCAAAAGTATGGTTTATTACCGATCGTAAAAGAACGTGGTGATTTAGACAAGGCACTAAAAGAAAAAGGGATTAATGTTAAATGGGTCGAGTTTCCTGCTGGACCGCAACTTTTAGAAGGTTTAAATGTTGGCAGTGTTTCTTTTGGAGAATCTGGTGAAGCACCACCAATTTTTGCCCAGGCAGCCAACTCTAATCTGGTATATGTCGCAAACCAGCCCGCTGCACCAAAAGCAGAAGCACTTATTGTACCGAAAGATTCAAAAATCCAGTCTGTACAAGATCTGAAAGGTAAACGGATTGTTCTAAATAAAGGTTCAAATGTCCATTACTTGTTACTGAAAGTTTTAGAAGCGAACAAACTAAAATTAGATGATATTCAAGTCGTTTACCTACCACCTGCTGATGCACGTGCAGCATTTGAAAAAGGTGCTGTAGATGCTTGGGTAATCTGGGATCCTTTCTTCGCTGCTGCAGAACAGCAACTCGGTGCGAAAGTCATTGCAACTGGTGAAAATCTGGTCAGTAATCATCAATTTTATTTGGCTGATCGTAAATTTGCCGAAGCAAATCCTGAAATTTTAAAAGCTGTTGTAAATGAACTTAATACTACAACACAGTGGGTATCTGCCCATCAGGATGAAGCAGCCCGATTATTGGAAAAACCAACAGGCTTGCCTTTAAGCGTTCTCCAGACCTCCATTTCTCGCATGGGTTTTGGTGTAACACCGATTTCCAATGAAGTCGCTAAAGAACAGCAATATGTAGCTGATGCATTCTTTCAGCAAAAACTGATTCCAAATCAAATCAATATACAAGCAGCAATTTTAGCAAACAGCACTAAATAATAGAGGATTTATCATGTCTCAACATCATCTAAAACACACAACTTCAACATGGTTTCGAACTCAAGGGCATGGTATGCCTCTTGCCATGGTTGCGTTGTGTGCGATGTTGGGTACAAACGCTGTTTGGGCAGTTGATCCAAATGTAAAACAGCTCCGAATTGGTTTTCAAAAAAGCTCTATTAACTTTGCGATTGCAAAACAGCAAAAGCTATTTGAGAAAGAGTTTCCAAATGCAAAAATCACTTGGAATGAATTTCCTGCAGGACCACAAATTTTAGAAGCATTGGCTGTGGGTTCTCTGGATATTGGTGTTACTGGTGATACACCACCTGTGTATGCACAGGCTGCAAACAAGCCACTGTATTACATTGCTTATGAATCAGCAAAACCACTGGCATCAGCAATTTTGATTCCTAAAATTTCCAAACTGACCAATCTGAGTCAATTAAAAGGCAAACGCATTGCGCTGCAACGTGGCTCAAGTGCGCATTACCTTGTTGTTCAAGCTGTCCGTAAGGCTGGCTTGAAATGGACAGATATTACGCCTATTTGGCTAGCTCCAGCTGAAGCACGCGCCGCATTTCAAAAAGGTGCTGTAGATGCTTGGGCGATTTGGGATCCATACTATGCTTCTGCACAAATTGAAGACCAGGCCAAGGTTTTAACAACAGGTAAAGGACTAAGTCCCAACTATACCTTTTATCTTGCTTCACCAAATTTCTTAAAGCAAAACCCACAAGCTGTTAAAAGCATCATCCAGCAGATCAATTTAGCGGATAAATGGGTGCAATCACACAAAACCGAAACAACCAGCCTGATTGCACAAGGAACAGGCTTAAAAACCAATGTCAGTAAAGTATTTATTGATCGCCGACCATCTCCTTCTTACGCAGCCCCACTTACAGCAAAAGTGATAGCAGACCAGCAACAACTCGCAAATCGCTTTTCTGAACTTCAGATTATTCCGAGACCCATCAACATTCAGCAAGCCGTTTGGCAAAGCAAATAGTATTAAGGACATCTAAATGAAAATTTTCTGGTTTATCCCTACACACGGTGACAGTCGTTATTTAGGTACAAGTAAAGGAGCACGTCAGGTAGATCATGCTTATATGAAGCAGATTGCCGTTGCTGTTGATAATCTGGGTTATGAGGGTGTCCTTATCCCTACAGGACGCTCTTGTGAAGATCCTTGGCTAACTGCAGCAAGCCTTATTGATGCAACCAAAAACCTGAAATTTCTTGTCGCATTACGTCCTGGTGTAACAACCCCTGCATTAGCAGCTCGTATGGCATCTACCTTTGATCGACTTTCAAATGGTCGTGTACTTCTGAATCTCGTAACAGGTGGTGATGAGCAAGAGCTAAAAGGTGATGGTCTCTACGAAGATCATGCGACACGTTATAAAACTGCAGCTGAATATGTCAAAATCTGGCGAGAAATTTTAACTCGTTCCCATACAGGTGAGTCATTTACTTTCCACGGCGAACGCTTGAGTGTTGATGATGCAAAACTGCTTTACCCGCCAGTACAAAAGCCATATCCACCATTATGGTTTGGCGGTTCATCTGATGACGCTGTAGAGCTTGCAACTGATCAAGTAGATACTTATTTGACTTGGGGTGAACCACCAGCAGCAGTAAAAGAAAAACTGGAAAATGTTAAGATTAAAGCTGCAGCGAAAGGACGTAAACTAAACTACGGTATTCGTTTACATGTCATCGTTCGTGAAACTAACGAAGAAGCATGGCAAGCGGCAGAAGAACTGATCAAATACGTAGATGATGCAACTATTGCAGCAGCTCAGAAAAAATTCAGGCAAATGGATTCTGTCGGTCAAAGACGTATGGCTGAACTACATAATGGAGATCGTTCTAAACTTGAAGTATCACCAAACCTATGGGCAGGTGTCGGTCTGGTACGAGGTGGTGCTGGAACTGCTTTAGTTGGTGACCCACAGACCGTTGCTGATCGTATTCAGGAATATGCAGATCTTGGTATTGATACCTTTATTTTCTCTGGTTACCCTCATTTGGAAGAGTCTATCCGTTTTGCAGAATTGGTGTTCCCGCTCCTGCCACTCGAAACTCGTGAAAAACTTGCTCAACCGAATCTAACTGGTCCATTTGGTGAAATCGTTGCAAACAATTACTCACCAGATGAGACCAAGCAAGACAAGCTTGCTAAGGAGCTTGCATGAGTGTATCTCTTTCCAAAAAAAGAGTTTCACGTGGAACGAGTAAACTGGGGCAGCGTTTGCTGCCTTGGGTTGTTCCCGTTTTATTGATTGCAATCTGGCAAATCGCATCCTCAACTGGTCTACTAGAAAGCCGCATTTTACCTGCACCTACAGCTGTTGTTGCAGCATTCTGGCATTTACTGGTGAGTGGTGAGCTTTGGCAACACGTTAAAGTCAGTGCTGGACGTGCCTTGTTAGGTCTTTTAATTGGTGGTGGTCTAGGCTTATTTCTTGGTTTGTTAAATGGTTCATCAAAAACAGCCTCTACCTTACTCGACACCACTTTGCAAATGATTCGAAATATTCCAGCCTTGGCTCTCATTCCGTTAGTCATTTTATGGTTTGGTATCGATGAATCTGCAAAATTATTTTTAGTCGCTGTAGGCGTTTTTTTCCCAATTTATATCAATACTTATCATGGTATACGCTCAGTAGATCCACAATTGATTGAAATGGGGAAAAGCTACGGTCTAACCCGCTGGCAACTATACAAAGATATTATCTTACCAGGTGCTATGCCGTCGATACTGGTTGGACTCCGCTTTGCTTTAGGGCTAGTTTGGGTACTTTTAATTGTTGCCGAAACAATCTCTGCACAATCGGGTATTGGTTATATGACCATGAATGCCCGTGAGTTTTTACAAACTGACATTGTATTGGTCGGGATATTACTTTACGCCCTTTTAGGCAAACTTGCTGATGTCCTTGCACAAGGTTTAGAAAAATATCTACTCCGCTGGCATGCTGGTTATCAAAAATAAGAGGAATGATGAGATGACTGATTTGAGTATTAGCCAATATGTAAATGATCTCGTTCCCCCTACAGAACCAGATCAACAAGCTAAAGTTGGTGCAGAAATTTTGATAGAACAATTACACAAATTTTATGGTGATGTAAAAGTTCTTGAAGACCTGGATTTACATATACAGGCAGGTGAATTTATTGCCATTGTTGGTCGTAGTGGTTGCGGCAAAAGTACCCTTCTACGCCTCATTGCCGACCTTGAACAGCCAAGCTATGGGGAAATCAAGTTCAAATCTTTGCAAAATTTTCGTGAAGGTATTACCTCTGATGACATTCGTGTCATGTTCCAAGATCCACGTCTCTTGCCATGGAAAAGTATCCTGGCCAATGTTCAGCTCGGTTTACCCAAAGAACATCATAATAAGGCAGCAGGATTACTGACAAAGGTCGGTCTTGAAGAAAAAGCTGCTCTCTGGCCATCTCAGCTTTCTGGTGGGCAACGTCAACGTACTGCGCTCGCTCGGGCACTTTCTCATACACCACGTATCTTACTACTAGATGAACCTTTGGGTGCATTAGATGCGCTCACTCGACTTGATATGCAGAATTTAATTGAGCGTTTATGGCAGGAACAAGGTTTTACGACCATCCTCGTTACACATGATGTGTCCGAAGCTGTCCAATTAGCTGATCGTATTATTTTGCTTGATAAAGGGCATATTTCTCAGGAGTTTGAAGTCAAGTTCCCAAGACCCCGTAAGAAAGGTGCAGATTTTGCTGAACTGGAACAGCGCGTCTTAGATGCAGTATTAGCCACTTGATTATTTTTTATTCACAGAAATATAACAGCATTTATTGGCANTAAATAAATGCTGTTTTTATAAAAAATAATAGCTTTTTCATATTATTAATTTC
>NZ_OOGT01000307.1 GCF_900323515.1 Acinetobacter stercoris
TCTCTCAACAGAACATCCTAAATAATTTTTTGATTCATTAATTATTGATCTATGAGTTGACCGATCTCAATTTGAGTAAATCCTCTTTCTTTTAAAATCGTGATAATGGCAGCTTTATAAGCTTCCGAATCAGAAGTTTTATATTTTTGAGCTAATTGAAGATCTGTGTTCTCCTGAAGATCATGTTTAGTTTTTAATAATTCATTCATTAAAGCTGATTTGGTAAAATTGGGCATGCAGGTACTCATATTTCTATAGTTGTAGCGGCCCGACTACAACAGTTCCCTGCTTAAAGTTATTTTAAGCACCCACAAAAATTCTGCTCAAAAATGATTTTATTAGCAATAAAAGAAAAGTAACAAAATTCGTGGTTAAGAACCAAATGACTATCTGAGGTATTTTTATTCCTCTATGATATCTACAAAATTTGCACCCAAAACCTTAGTTAAATCCTGTGGGTTTACGCCGATATCCAAACCACGTTTACCACCACTGACATAGATCTTTTCTTTAGTTTCAGCAGTGTCATTAACAACTGTTTTTAAACGGTTTTTCTGACCTAAAGGACTGATCCCACCGACAAGATAACCTGTCAAGCGCTCAGCATCTTTAGGATCTGCCATATGTAATTTTTTACAACCTAAAGCACTGGCAACTTTTTTAAGGCTAAGTTGATAATTTACTGGCAATATTGCTACAAAATAGTTTTTATCATCTGAAGAAGCTATTTTTAAAACCTTAACAAATCTAGGAAAACTCACTATACCTATAAACTCAAAATAATTAGTAGCTTAACGAATTATCACCAACCTAAACAAAGTGTACAAAATCCATTTTTGTGAGTAAAATTGTGAGTAATTTTTTTTATTACTCATATTTTTTTATAGTTACTCACTCATGCTAACTGACACTAAAATTAAGAGCCTAAAACCACGTGATAAGATCTACAGAGTAGCTGATCATAATGGACTTTGCATAGAGATCCGACATAATGGCACAAAGTTGTGGCGTTATAGATACCGATTTAATGGTAAAGCATCAATGCTAAGTCTTGGTGAGTACCCTCTTGTCGGGTTGGCTGATGCTCGTAAGGCTAGGGATCAGGCAAAGTTACTCATTGAAGATGGTATAAATCCTGCACAAAATCGCAGACAAGAAAAAATAGAAGCACAACTATTAAATGCCAATACTTTCAAATTAGTCGCTAATGAATATATATACGAGATATTATCCAATAGATCGAATGGGTATATTAGTAAATTTAAAAAATCATTAGAAATAGATATTTTCCCAATAATTGGCGAAAAAAATGTAAAAGATATAACGTCAGCAGATGTCCTATTTATTATTAAATCAACCGTTTCACGTGTTAGAAAAACAGGAATAAGAGGAACTGGTGAGGTTACAGCAATGAATAACCAAAAGATTATAGGTGCTGTAATACGTTATGCCATTGCAACATTAAGAGCTGAAAATGACCCTACATATGCTGTACGTGGTGCAGTTGTTCGTCCTGAGATCGAACATGCAAGACCACTCACAAAAGACGAACAAAAACTCTTTAGATGTGGTCTGGATGAATTCAGAGGCTCTAATACGGTTAGAAATGCTTTATTGACTATGGCATATACAATGCTTCGCTCAATCGAAGTTAGGCGCATGAAATGGCGTTATGTTGACTTTGATGAAAAAATTATCACTTTCCCCATTTCAACGAGAAATAATAATCAAGAAAGAACGACGAAAAAGAATAGAATTCATCTGGTCCCTATGTCAGACCAATTATTTGATTTACTGAAAACCCAATTTATTGAATCTGGAAATAAAGAATTTATTTTTCCAGCAGTCTATAAGACTAGTAGTGATGGAATTGGCAATGCAACATTAAATGTTGCATTGAAAAACATGGGGCTTAAGACTGTGACTGCCCATGACTTTAGAGCCACTGCATCAACTATTTTAAATGAGCAAGATTTTGATGAAAATTGGATCGAAAAGCAATTAGCACATGTTGATCAAAATAAAACTAGAGCTTCCTATAATCACGCTAAATACATGGATCAGCGTAGAGATATGCTTCAGCAATGGGCTAATATTGTTGATAGTTGGAAGGATTTATAATGTACTCAAACTATAAATTCCCATCAAAAGAGCAATTAACACTAAATGCAGCACTTTCTTCTAAAAAATCAAATTTCTATTTATTGCCTTAACTGACATACATTTATCATTATATTAATTAAAAAAGCCGCTCTTTCGAGCGACTATGTTTATTTGACCAATCTTTTGAGTCCTGCCTGTACTATATCTGGAATCAGTTCACGGCTGATGCATCCACTACCAACAATATCCACGATATTTTCTTCATTCACTACATAACTGTCTTTAGGGATCAAATCCAGTTTTGGCATGGCATCACAATCCAAAACCATACGGATGCGAGTGTTATGCAGAAAATGTGTCATATAAGCTTTGCAGATTGTTTCCCGATTAAAATTTGGGTAGTTTTCTGGCATCTTTCCGCCAAGTCTGACGATTTCCTGATTGAGTTCGTTATGGTATTTGATGACTTTATAAGCCAGTTCTGTTTCGAGTAGTTCCAGGTTGTATTCTGCATTTGGCAGATGTGATTTTTCGCCGTGGTTAAAGTAGTTGTCTTCGAGTTTTTCAAATACTTCCCAAGCCTGATCTGTTTCAAGCATTTTGGCATGACGAGCTGCACCACGTTCTGTCCAGAGGATTAGCCTTGCAACATGTTTATTAACATAGTGACTTTTAGTTACCATGTCTGTTTCGACTTCATTAACATAATTCAGTTGAGAAACTATATTTTTAAACTCTCTTANCTTTTTTCCTTCAAGTTTAAAATAATG
>NZ_OOGT01000308.1 GCF_900323515.1 Acinetobacter stercoris
AAATTAAATAAAAAACAATGAAGTACAAAAACAATTTTAAGTAATTATTAAGCTGCTCATATTGCAATATTACTTTCTTCAGGGATTGGCTTTATTCAGTAATATGATGACCAGAAATCGTTTTTTCGCATTACAAATTTTCTTTATCGGAATAACTTTCTTGATTTTATATTTCAGCTTCCCTGTGGGGGGAAAAGTTGATATGTATTTTATACAACCCTGGGTAAATGCAACTGGTCAGTTCCCATTAAGAGAAGACTGGTTCTTAAAAAATATTAACCATGGTCTATTTAAAGATATTATTTACGCTATTTACAGCATATTTCTGCTGCTCTGGTGTATCTCATTTAAAATAAAAAAATATAGACCTAAACGCTGGTTGTATGCCTATATGTTTCTAGTCAGTATTATTGCTGCAAGCATTGTTGGCGTGATCAAATCACATTCTTCTCATGCATGCCCATGGAATATGACGCATCAGACACCATATGGATATATCTGGGATTTTTCTGCAACTCATGGTCATTGCTTCCCTGGCGGTCATGCCAGCACGGGATTTATCTTGATAACTGGTTTTTTCGTATATCGATTAACCAATAAAAAAATAGCATATGTATTTCTAATAGCAGGAATTATGGCTGGTTTCGGAATGGGGTGGGGACAAATGATGCGTGGAGCACATTTCCTTAGCCACAACCTCTGGACTGGATGGATTGTATGGATAGTAAATGTTATCTTCTATGCGCTTTGTTATTCAAAACTTGTAAAATTTAACTCTTATAAATTTTCTTTATCCCAACAAGAAACTGCCACACTTTCCCATGATTTAGCTGTATAGCCACTTCAGCAAAGGTTTTCCAGAACCTTTGCTCATCTATTCCATGCAAAACTCTGGGGAATAAAGAAAGCTCAAAACTCATGTTCATCGTGCCTACTACTCATAAAAGATAACCGAGTCCTGTTTAATATTGCTTGTAACTTTTTAGGTAATCTGGGTATTTTAATTTAGGCTGCTACAGCTTCTTTAACTCGTTGCCAGTATTGTCCTTAATTAAAAACCAATATAAAAAAACTCCGCCGAAGCGGAGTGAGTTATGAG
The DNA here is from genome assembly GCF_900323515.1 of Acinetobacter stercoris. Classification (GTDB taxonomy): domain Bacteria; phylum Pseudomonadota; class Gammaproteobacteria; order Pseudomonadales; family Moraxellaceae; genus Acinetobacter; species Acinetobacter stercoris. The sequence goes on from NZ_OOGT01000308.1 coordinate 1,100, forward strand.
TAATATTGATTTTTGAATTAGCCAACAAATTTTAAAAATAGCCAATATAAAGCACCAGATAAACAAATCGTTGCTGGTAGAGTTAGCACCCATGCGGAAAGAATGCTTTTCACTGTACTAAGATTTAAACCGCTTTTATTAGCAACCATCGTCCCTGCAACAGCACTATTTAACACATGTGTGGTTGAAACTGGTAATCCAAAACCATCCGCTGCAGCAATCGTACTCATAGCGACAAGCTCAGCAGACATCCCCTGACCATAGGTCATATGGTGTTTACCGATACGCTCACCAACCGTTACCACAATACGTTTCCAACCCACCATAGTACCTAAGCCAAGCGCAAGAGCAACTGCCACTTTTACCCATGTTGGGATATATTGCAGGAATGAATCCAGATTACTACGATATTCCTTTACAACCTTCGCCTGAGCCTTATCCATTTCAGGCAAGGCATCTGCTTTTTCCAAGCGCTTGAATGTTGTAGTACTCAAATACATGTCATTACGAATAGTGTTGACATCATGTTCAGGAATATTTTTCAAGTCCCCATATACTGCAATTTTTTGACCTAAATGGTCTGTCATACTTGCCAAGGCTGGTACAACTTCTGCTGTAATTTCTTTCGTTTGAATATATTTAGTTAAAATCTCGCGGGCTTTTGGATCAGCAATATCTTCATGGTTGGCATAAATTGCGGATGCTGTCTGTGCAGATAATTGTTCAAAAGACTGCAAATGAGCCTGATCCAGATGCTTATTTAAAGAATAAGCGAGAGGCACCAGACCGATCAAAATCAACATGATCAACCCCATACCCTTTTGCCCATCATTTGAACCATGCGCAAAACTCACCCCAGTGCAGGTAAAGATCAGAATCGCACGAATTAATGGTGGTGGTGGCTTATTACCTTCAGGTGGCTGAAAAAGTTCTAGCTGACGTTTAAAAATCTTTTTAATTAACAGAAAAACGATCGCAGCAAAGGCAAAACCAATCAATGGTGAAAATAGTAAGGCTTTACCCACCTTAATCACCTGATCCATGTCTATTCCGCTTGCACCACTAGATGAATGCAAAATGTAGTTCATGATCCCTACACCCAGAATAGAACCAATCAGAGTATGAGAACTTGAAGCTGGAATACCGAAAAACCACGTACCAATATTCCATACAATGGCAGCAATCAGCATAGCAAAAACCATTGCAAAACCAGCACCACTACCTACATTCATAATCAATTCAACAGGTAATAGTGCAATAATCCCATATGCGACAGCCCCACTTGCAACCATTACCCCTAAGAAGTTGCAAAAACCCGCCCACATTACAGCAACTGGTGCTGGTAGAGCATTGGTATAAATTACAGTTGCTACAGCATTGGCCGTATCATGAAAACCATTTACAAATTCAAAGCCTAAAGCAATAAATAAAGCCGTTGACAGTAAAACTACTGAATATAGACTCAATGGTGGTACATGAGATAAATCGGCATTGACCTGAACACCTATATAAATCAGTGTTCCTATAATGATCGTTAAAAACACCGGAAGGAAAAACTTCGGTGTAGGAACGTGAACATTAGTCGACTTCGGTATGACTGTCGACTCTGATGAATCAGAAACGGGAGGTAAGTTTGAATTCATGCAAGGGTTAAGAGGATAATAAAATCCCCTTATTGTTCAATTAAATTGTGACAATTATATGACAAATAGATGTCATATAAAGCCCTAATTTAAGTATTTTGGCTTTATTTTTTAAGTTATCAAGGC
>NZ_OOGT01000408.1 GCF_900323515.1 Acinetobacter stercoris
CATTTACATTAAAAGAATGTGTTTTATTTCAAAAAATAATTATACAATGGTCGGATTCCATTTCTATAAAATATCGTGATGAAAACCTCTATTTTGTTAAGCCTATTGGGGGTCTTAACAGGATGTGCTTTTGGCACATCAAGTGAAATTAAAAGAGCTGAAAAAATGCTCACTAAATTTGAATGTAATAATATTGAGACTTCTGAAATTCCACACACTTCAATTACGTCTTATCATGAACGTACTTTAGCAGTCAGTCGTGAAAAAGCAGAGTCATATATTGAAAGTTATAAAGCTGGAGACATTCTTTTTAAAATTCCTTTAGATGAAATTGTTCAAAAACAATATGTGATTTACAAAGCATCCTGCGAATCACTCGGTGGCGTAAATAAAGATAACCATCACAATTGAATTAATTATTCATCACGATCTAAATAAATAGACAAGGCTTATAACCTTGTCTATTTTTATATTTATTGAGAGATGTAACGTGTATCTACACTAAATTTTTCAGGAAATTTTGCATGAATTCCACCATAAAACTGCATAATTTCTTGCATATCTTTTTCATAATCTCCTGATGGATAGACTATTTTCCCTATCCCAGCTTTTTTATTTGCATAATCCATATAAGCCAGTGCAATTGGCACATTTGCATTGACAGCAACATGGTAAAAACCAGTTTTCCATTTTTCCTGTTTTGCACGTGTACCTTCAGGGGTTACCAGCATGACCAGTTTGGGATGTTGCTTAAATAAATTACTCATAAGCTCCACCATACTTGGTCTTGGCTCACCTTCTTTTTTAGGGCTGCGATCAATTCCGATTCCCCCCATAGCTCTTACGAAAGGACCAAATGGAAACTTCATGTAGCTGTCTTTTATCGTCAGTTTAACATTTACACCGAGAACCTTTAATGCAAGTCGTGCATACAAAGCGTCCCAATTACTGGTATGTGGCGCAGCAATCATAACGCATTGATCAAGATCTTCAGGCCACTGGTTATCTGTCTGCCAACCCAATAGCTTCAAACTTCGGTACGCCAAATTACTCAGCATGTTTCTTCCCCCATTGCAAAATTTGCCAAGTTTATCAAGTTAAAATTTTTATAGAAGCTGAAAATGATGATAAAACAGACAATTAATTTATAACTGTCTATAAATATGAT
>NZ_OOGT01000309.1 GCF_900323515.1 Acinetobacter stercoris
GTTATTATAATGATCACATATTGATTCATTTATTTGCTTTAACTTTTTTTGTTTTGCTTTGCAATAATTAAAAAAATATTGGGACTATGTTTATGACCAAAAAATATGCCAAATTTCTTCCATCCGCTGAAGATTTCAATCTTGAAAACTTTCCATTTTATTGGATTACGCAGGTTCATGCGCAATACGTTTTAAATGTGGATCACGTTTTAAAAAAGTTCGGGGTTGATAATTCAAGAAGAAGAGTTCTTGTGGCTTTAGAGACCAAACCAGATGCAAGTGTTTCTGAACTTTCAGAAATGATTGTTTCAAAAATGTCAACCACTACGAAAATTGTGTATCGTTTAAAGGACGAAGGATATGTTGAAACTTATTCTTGTCCAAACGATGCCCGTATTACTCGTGTAAAATTGACTGAAACTGGTAAAAAAATGACAGTGAAAATTAATGATTTGATGGCTGTTGTTTTAGAACAATCTTTCGAAGGTTTAACGCCTTTGCAAATTGAAAAGCTTATGGAAAGTTTAAAGCATATTTTTAAGAATCTTTCTCATTAGTCAAAAAAATTTAACTGAGAAGAGTCTGCCTTGTTCTTTAATTTAGGCGAATAGTTACATTCAAACTCTTCTACAGGAAAACCTTGTATAAAAGAACTGATGTCTGGTTGTCGTAATGAGAGCCATTCATCCAACCTCTCATGGGGTATCACTATAACAGAACGTTTATCTGTTCTTGGTTCATGGAATTCCTTCATCATCGGATGTTCATGTGCATCCATGCTGATCATCGTTGCCGAACGAATAATTTCATTTTGAATCCTAGCTATTTCATATAACGCTGCGATGTAAAATGCTTGTCCATCTTTTCTACGCACGCTCCAGCGCTGTGGTTTTCCATTAATATATTTAGTTTCATAAAATTCGTTTACTGGAATAACTCCAAACTGACATTTATTAAAAGCTTCTCTAAAACTTGGTTTACTCACTAGTGTTTCGTTTCTGGCATTATAGGTACGCTTTGCGATTTCCTTATCTTCAGCCCATTTAGGAATCAAACCGAAGTTAACCAAACGCCATTCTACTCCCTGCTTAGATTTAAACAGTAAGGGTGTCTGGAAACCTGGATAAACTTCTTCAGGATACTCAGATGTTAGTAAAGGTAATCCAAGCTGTTTTATCTGCAATATAGTAAGTGGTTTAAAATTTGCACACATAATTATGGGGTTGGCTGTATTTACAAGCATCATAACAAAATCATGATGCTTGATAAAATATTGCTAAATTGGATAATTTTTAGGTACTTTTTGGATGGTTACCCAATGAGTTCGAGTAAATTCTTCTAATAGCCAATGACCATTGAAACGTCCTAATCCAGAATTTTTCTCCCCTCCAAACGGAGCATTTGGTTGATCGTCTACAGTAATATCATTGATATGTGTCATTCCAGCTTCTATTCCTCGGGCAAAACGAATACCCCGTTCATAGTTCTGCGTGCATACAGCACTTGATAGACCATATTCAGTATCATTAGCTAATTTTAAAGCATGTTCTTCATTGCTTGCCTTGATTATAGGCAATACTGGACCAAAGCTTTCATCTCTTGCAAGCGATGAATTTGGATCCACTTCAGTAAAAACGTGTGGAGGAATGATATTCCCATCTATTTCACCACTCAATATAAGCTTAGCTCCATCTTTTTGTCCCTTATCAATAATAGATTTGATACTGCTTATTTGTTGCTGATTAATAATGGGGCCAACGATTGTGCCCATCACACTTGGATCACCAACTTTTAAAGAAGAAATTTTTTGTAAAAGTTTCTCCACAAAAATATCATGTACCTTCTCGTCTACAATAATACGATTCGTACTCATGCATATTTGTCCTTGATGAAGGAAACGTCCCATCACGGCAATATCTACAGATTGATCAATATCTGCATCATCCAGAATAACTAATGGAGCATTTCCACCAAGTTCAAGTGCCAAACGTTTTAAATTACGGCTTGCTATTGCTAGCTGACCTACATGTTTTCCTACCTTTGTCGATCCAGTAAATGATATTAATTTTGGAGTTTCATGTTCTACAAAATAATCTCCTATCTCGCTTCCTGCTCCGGCAACAACATTCAATACACCTAAAGGAATACCAGCTTCCTCAAAAATCTTTCCAAGTAATAAACCTCCAGTAATAGGTGTATCACTTGATGGTTTTAAAACAACTGTATTTCCGATTGCAATTGCGGTAATCACTGAGCGCATACTCAAATGAAATGGAAAATTCCAAGGGCTAATGACTGCAATAACTCCCAAAGCCTGCCTGAAGACCCGACTTTGCTGATCAGGTGAAGCTGCTTGTAATGTTTCATCTTGCATTCTGGTCGGATATGTAGATGCTTCCTGAATAATCCCTAGAGCAGCATCCACTTCAATATTTGCCTTTAAACGTGTACTTCCTGACTCTGAAATTAATAAATCTACAATTTCTTCACGGCGTGCCTGAATAATAGCCAACACTTTATGACAAATATCTACTCTGAGATCTACCGCTGTTTTTGACCAATCTTTAAATGCAGTAGAAGCAGCCTGATATGCGTTATCCACATCGTCCGTATTGGCAGCCTGAATCTGCATAATTTCTTCTTGTGTATAAGGATTTAAATTTTCTATGATTTTATGAGATTTCCCTTTTACCCATTGCCCTGCTATAAACTGATTTTCATAGAGATGATCGACTTTTATCATTTCATAATCCTTTACATTAATTAATTTATTTACTTTTTTAATTTATTGAAAATTCACTTATTAAACCAGTGAAAACTTGTTATATAACTTATTTTATTAATAATAAG
>NZ_OOGT01000152.1 GCF_900323515.1 Acinetobacter stercoris
AGTCAGTACACTTTGTTTATGTTTTATACGGTTTTAAAAGGGAATAATTATTTCCAAACTATATGTGACATCTAGCACATGATACTATTTATGCAGGTATAAAGATGATTTACAACACCTTATTTCACAAAAATAAAACTCTTACTTCTGTTTAGATTTCATTCTTTTTTAAATCAATTTTAAATAGATTCTCATTTTTAGGCTGAATGATAAATCAAGGTTTTATCATAAATAATAACGAGGACATAAACATGCCAATTTATAACGCACCATTAAAAGATATGGAGTTTATTTTAAATGATGTATTTCAGGCTGAAGTATTTTGGGGAAATAATCCGAATTTAAATCATATTGATATGGCAACAGCAAATGCTATTTTAGAAGAAATGGCCAAGTTTTCAAAAAATGTCATATTAGATCTGAATCGCGCGGCTGATGAAGAAGGTGCACATTTCAAAAATGGTCAGGTTACAACTCCGAAAGGCTTCAAAGAAGCATTTCAACAATATGCAGAAGGAGGCTGGATTGGATTAGGTGCAGATGAGGAATGGGGTGGTCAAAATATGCCAAAAATGCTCACAGTCTTGGCTGATGAGATGATTTTTGCAACCAATCCCTCATTTATGCTTTACCCCCTGCTCTCTGTTGGTGCTGGAATGGCACTCAGCCACTGCGCATCGCAAGAGCAAAAAGAGACTTATTTACCTAAAATTTATTCTGGAGAATGGTCTGGAACAATGTGCTTAACAGAGCCACATGCTGGTACAGATCTAGGAATAATAAAAACTAAAGCTGAACCTAATCCTGATGGCTCATATAACATTACTGGAACAAAAATTTTCATTACCAGTGGTGAACATGATCTATCCCAAAATATCATCCATCTGGTTTTAGCCAAAACCCCGAATGCGCCTGCAGGCTCCCGTGGCATCTCCCTATTTATTGTTCCAAAGTTCATGGTCAATGCAGATGGTTCTCTTGGTCAACGAAATACCTTAGGTGCAGGTTCTCTTGAACATAAAATGGGAATCAAAGGTTCAGCAACATGTGTTATGAATTTTGATGCTGCTAAAGGTTTTCTGGTCGGACAAGAAAATCATGGTTTGGCAGCGATGTTTATCATGATGAACTACGAACGACTTTCAATGGGAATCCAAGGCATTGGAGCATCCGAATTTGCTTATCAAAATGCAGCTCAATATGCCACAGACCGCTTGCAAGGCCGTAGCTCAACAGGGACAAAATCACCAGATAAGCCAGCCGATTCGATTCTGGTCCATGGTGATGTTCGTCGCATGTTACTCAATGGACGTGCCAATAATGAAGCATCAAGAGCATTTGCTGTTTATGTAGGACAGCAACTCGATATCACCAAATTTTCACTTGATACCGAAGCTGTAAAAAAGGCCAATGATCGTGTTGCCTTACTTACTCCAATTGCCAAAGCCTATCTAACTGACACAGCTTTTAATGCAGTTTTAGATGCCCAAATGTGTTTTGGTGGACATGGTTATATTCGCGAATGGGGAATGGAACAATGTGTTCGTGATTTACGTATTGCTCAAATATATGAGGGTACAAATGGCGTTCAGGCTCAGGATCTCATCGGACGCAAAGTCATTAAAAATAATGGTGTAAGTATTTTTGAATACATTCAGGAAATTCGACAGTTTGCCCTATCACTTAATGGTACTTTAAAAATCAAGGCTGCCACTTTACATGCCTGTGATGAAGTTGAGCAAATTACGCATTTTATTTTAGAACAAACCAAAATACATCCCGATTTCGCCAATACTGTTGCAGTAGATTATTTACATGCTGTTGGTTTGCTAAGTTTTAGCTATATGTTTGCACGAATTTGTCAGGCAGCAGAACAAAAAACAGAATCGTTTTATCAAAATAAATTACTTTTAGCTGACTTTTTTGTGGCTAAGAATCTGCCTGGTCTCTCTAGTCGGCTTCAGCAAATTAAAACAGGGGCTAGTGTGGTCATGCAGTTTTCAGCAGACTATTTTACAACGCTAGCTTAATTACCCATATCAGGTAACACGATCTAAATATGAGGATCTGTTAGATATAGAAATTTCATCTAACAGGTTTCTCAAAAATATAAGTCTAAGCAAAGTAAACATGATCATAACCGGGAGTAAATCTGGTCTCTTGTGATCTAGCATAAAATAAAGGCTGTCAAACGCTACATCGTCTTATCATGAGTTTATTTTTTGCTTCAGGGCTGAAGTATTTTGCAGCAATAAACATAAAACAAAAGCAACAACCCCATCATTCAAATGATGGAATTTATATGAGAAACATAATATGAATCTTGATTTAAATCGTATACGGTTCGTTTCACTTCGTGAAAAAATTATGCCTGCTGAACAGGCAATTCAACTGATCAAAGATAACATGGTCATTGGCATGAGCGGGTTTGGGGGCGCAGGTGAAGCTAAAACCATTCCTCTGGCTTTAGCTGAATATGCAAAAACACATCCGTTAAAAATTACGTTTGCTACTGGTGCAAGCCTGGGAAACAAAATAGACCAGAAACTCTGTGAAGCACATGTGATCGCAAGACGTTTACCTTATCAGGCAGATCCGACTTTAAGAAAAGCGATAAATGCAGGTGAAGTAATGTTTACTGACCAGCATCTTTCAGAAACTGCTGAACAAATGAAACATCATGTGATTCAAAAACCTGATATTGCAATTATTTCAGCAATTGCCATTACAGAAGATGGTCAAATCATTCCGACAGGCTCTGTTGGTAACTCAGCTATTTTTGCTGAGCTTGCAGACCAGATCATAGTAGAAATTGATCGTACGATTAGTCCTGATTTGGAAGGTGTGCATGATATTTACATCCCTAAAGCACGACCTAATCGAGGCTCAATCCCTCTCACCCAAGTAAGTGACCGAATAGGGACTCAGGGCATAACGGTTAATCCTGACAAAATAGTTGCAATCGTATTTAATGACCTACCAGATACATCTGCATCCATGGCAGAACCAGATCAGGAAACGCTTGCCATAGCCAAAAACCTGATCAATTTTTTTGAAAAAGAAGTTGAAATTGGGCGTTTGCCTCAGAACTTAGGTCCACTACAATCTGGTGTAGGCTCAATCGCAAATGCGGTCTTTTCTGGTTTTGAACATTCCAGTTTCACTGATCTGGAAATGTATTCAGAGGTTTTACAGGATTGCACTTTCCAGCTGATCGACTCAGGCAAGATGAAGTTCGCCTCTGGTAGTTCAATGACACTTGATACCTGTGCAGATCAGGTCATGCAAAATTTTGAACAATATAAAGACAAAATCGTACTTCGTCCCCAGGATATTTCCAATAATCCTGAATTAATTCGTCGTTTAGGCATTATTGCCATCAATACTGCGATTGAATTTGATATCTATGGCAATGTCAATTCAACCCATGTTTCAGGAACAAAAATGATGAATGGTATTGGTGGTTCAGGAGACTTTACCCGTCATGCTCATCTGGCGATTTTTGTCACTAAATCCATTGCGAAAGATGGTGCTATCTCTTCCGTCGTCCCGATGGTTAGCCATGTAGACCACAATGAACATGACATTGATATTTTAGTCACAGAACAAGGGTTGGCTGATTTACGTGGCTTAGCCCCTAGAGAAAGAGCAAGGGAAATTATTGATCATTGTGCGCACCCTTCTTACAAAGCAGCCTTGAATGATTATTTTGATCGTGCTTGTCAGCGAGGAGGACATACGCCTCATATTCTAAATGAAGCACTTTCCTGGCATGCAAAATTTGAAGAACAAGGTCATATGTAAGCCATTTGACCTTCAAGTAAAAGTTGTTATTTAACTAAAAAACCTCAGTTTAATTGCTGAGGTTTTTTATCATAAATTTAACGGATGAGAGAATCGATATAATCTTTGCCAATGCCAACACGTTGATAATGTTCACGACACATCGCCAGGTAATCATGCACATCAAAATAACCATCGGCATCTCCTGTATCATTTAACCAGATGAGAGGTCCTTTCACGATAAAAAACACACGCATCGGCTCTTCATGTTCAAATGCAACTAAAGTGTGCCCTTCGCCTGGAGTTTCATAGACGAAATCCGATTTTGTCGCTGTCCAGTCATGTTCCAGATATCCCCATTTTCCAGAAATGGTATAGGCAAAAACCTCATGTGGATGATAGTGCCTATTGACCAGACCTGCCGATTTTGCCATGAGAATATCGCACCATTTATTTTCCTGCGGTGAAATCCACAATGGTCGTGAAGAAACCGTCTCAGTAAAAGGGACGTAATAACGCTCATCATCGATAGTTGCATTGTGAATATAGGCTTCCGGTAAAGCATCTGGTTTAAACGGATTATTGATTTTTGCAATGTTTTTCCAGAATTCATCTTGCGCTTTTTCAACCATGTGACTCTCCTTGTTTATTTTTCACTCAAACAATAAAAAGTTAACATATTGATTAAATCTAAAGATGAAAAATCACATTTTTTAACCTTTCCTTTGCAAATCACCATTAACCTTTGCCAATAAATGCTTCCGAATTAAGTGATTCAACGGCGTCGAATAATACTTTTCAATTGCCCAGCTCAACAACAATGTGGCTATAAAAAATAGAGGTAACAGGATGAGTTTTTGCTCTGGAGTAGTTTCTTTAGGTAGATAAAATACTTTTATTAATCCTAAAATAACCAAATGGAAAAGGTATATTTCATAACTACGTTTTCCAATCCATACAGTTATATTGCCAACACCAGAATCAGCTTTCGATCTATTTTCCTGAGCCAGACAAAAAATCAGACCTGCCGTTAACAATGCAAAAACACCGGTTCCCCAAATACTAACTTCTTTAATTGGAGCATATAGATATAGCAAACACATCAGTATAGAAATGATTGTAATCACTGGTTTTCTGATCCGTTCTGGGCATTGCCACTTCTGTACGGCCAATGCCAATATGCATCCAATTGCGATTCCATCAAAACTTGAAAAATAATGATATAAATAACCACCATTTTCATCTAAATAATAAAGCGACCTAAAATAAGGCGCATAACAAATAATCGCCAGCAAAAATAATATAAATAACTTTTTAGAACGTAATACCAGACAAAGAACAGGAAATGCCAGATAAAACACCTCTTCAACAGAGAGTGACCAAAGTACACCAAGCGCATAATTGACCCAACCAAACTGGATGATCAAGATATTCATCCAAAAGGTGAATGCAGCAAGGATTGTTAAACCATAAGAGACTTCCACGCCATTTGGGGCTTGATTTATAAATGGTGTTAAACCCAAACTCCCCAATATGGTAACCATTAGAACCAGTAGAACAAGACAAGGGATAATCCTTGCAATACGCCGAATGTAAAACTGCCACAAATGTACTTTGGATAAAGCACCATCTCTTTTTAAAGTGTGAGATGTGATCAAAAAGCCCGAAATTACAAAAAACATGGTCACACCATAATTTCCGTTTCGGGCAATCAATGTACTTAAATTTTCACCAAAAACCTGAACGCCAAGAAAAGTATCTTTTAATTTGTATGGGATATTAAAATGATGAAAGAGGACTAAAAGGACTGAAATTCCACGTAGTATATCTATTTTATAATTTCGCATTAATCCATCTGCTTTTAGATTGGAAATGTGAAGACTACGATAGTCTTCACATGAAATATTTATTTTAATTGTTAACTTAGATAGTCTAAAACTTCAGCAAATTTTGTTATACGATGCAAAGGTTTTGCTGCTGTTAATTCTTGATCTGTACCATAGCCATATTCAACGGCTATTGTTTCAATCCCATTACAGCGCGCACCTAAAATGTCATGTTCACGATCACCGATCATCATACATTCATCAGGGCTTAATAACTCTTGCTGTAAAATATAGGCGATTAAATCACCTTTATTGGTTCGTTCGCCACTTAACTCACTGCCATAAGCTTTAGTAAAATATTTTGCTAAATCAAAATGTTCTAATATTTGTGTTGCATAAACAATCGGTTTAGCTGTCGCGAGATAAAGTTTGTATTCTTCCTTTTGCAACTGAGATAATGTAGCGGCAACATCAGGAAAAACTTCATTTTCAAATAAACCAATATGGCCAAATCGCTCACGGTAACCAAGTAGTGCCTGCTCAGCCAAGTCATCATCTATTGATACATTCAGGATTTTTGCCAAAGATACTTTTAACGGTGGTCCTATCACCCAATCCAGATTTAAATCAGCGGCAACTGGATGACCAATTTTCTCAAGACCATAGCGAACGCATGTAGTAATACCTATTTTAGGATCAGTTAAAGTTCCATCCAGATCGATAAGAATGTTTTTGATCACCACATGTTCCTTCTTTAAAGAAATTACTATCGAGAGTTCTGTCAAAGTTGCCTATACTAACGCAAATTTTATCGATTAAGGATATAGATGTGCGTCCAACTGTACTTTGTTTTTCTGGTTTAGACCCATCTGGTGGTGCTGGATTACAGGCAGATATTGAAGCAATTGGTCAAAGTGGCGCACATGCTGCAATCGCCTGTACTGCATTAACCATTCAAAATTCTCAAAAAGTCTTTGGTTTTGAAGCAACCTCTAAAGAATTGCTACTCGCCCAGGCAAATGCTGTAGTTGGGGATTTACCTATTCGATGTGTTAAATCCGGTATGTTGGGAACTACGGATAATATCGCTGCCTTAGCACAATTTTTGCGTGAACATCCTGATTACCAATACGTTTTAGATCCTGTTTTGGTTGCAAACAGTGGCGGTTCTCTAGGCAATCAGGCAACACTGGTCAAGGCGTTTGTAGAACTTATTCCATTAGCAACTATTCTTACCCCAAATACAGTAGAACTTCGAGCTCTAACAGGTGAGAATGATCTCGAAAAGGCGACTGAAAAACTCTTTCAAATGGGTGCAAAAGCGGTGCTAGTTAAAGGTGGTCATGAAGATACACCTGACTATATCCGAAATGCACTTTACATTGATGGTGATATGGTTTCCGAGTCGCGCTGCCCTCGTTTAGAAGGTGAATATCATGGTTCTGGCTGTTCATTGGCAAGCTTTATCGCAGGACGTTTAGCCTTAGGTGATGGTTTGAAACAGGCCGTTCAACATGCTGAAACCTGGCTGTTTGGTGTATTAAAAAATGCAGAAACACCTGTTCCAAATGGACAAAAGATTCCTAAACGATTTTAACTTTTCATGCGATTTTACAAAATTTATAAAATCACTTTGAATAAGCATCTATTTTTATTCATTTATTGCTAGATAAGATAATAGGCTTAAATATCAAGACAAGCTTTTGCAAAGAAGAAGCTAAAGAGTAGCCATCTCCTTAACTTCTTCTAATTTTATAGACCTATTAAAAAAACATATTTTTTATTTCATAAAGTTATTTACAAACAGGTCTTTTACATCGTCTGTTCTTCCAGCAAGCAAGGCTTTGATTGCATACATTGAAGTTGATTTTACTTGCGAAAAATTCGGATTTGGCGGCATGACCAATTCCATAGGGTTGGTATGTACATCTAGTAATGCTGGACCATCATGATTCAAAAATCGTTCAACAGCTCCCTCTAGCCCTTCACCTGTTTTTTGAGTATGACCATACAAACCAATCACCTCAGCAACTTTACCAAAATCAGGGTTGAGCAAGTGAGTAAAGTTATCCAGTAAGCCTTCAACTTTCTGCTCGAGTTCAACAAAATTCAATGAACTATTATTGAGAACTACAATTTTAATCGGTAATTTTTCCTGAATAGTTGTGAGTAGATCTCCTAACAACATTGCCAGTCCACCATCACCACAAATTGCGATCACTTGACGATCAGGAAATGCCTTTTGTATTCCTAACGCTTGAGGCATGGCATTTGCCATTGTTCCATGCAATAAACTGGTTAGGGTACGACGTTTTCCATTCACATCAAAATGCCTTAATATCCAGACCATTGCTGAACCTCCATCGCCAGTGATTATTGCATCTTCATCAGCATAGCGATTGATCAGGGAAATCAGATATTGCGGATAGATCAGCCCTTCTTTACCGACTCGCTCTTCTTTATGGCGGATATCGTCACTTTCTTTTTTGATTTCCAGACAGGCATCAAGATATTGATCATCCAGATTCTCATCAAGTAACGCTAACAATACCTGAATTGTCGGTGCAATATGCCCTACTACACCGATTTCAATTGGATGGCGACGTCCTAAATGTGTTGCCTCAACATCAATCTGAATAATTTTGGCGTGCTTAGGATAATATTCAGCCCACGCAAAATCAGTACCAAGTAATAATAAAACATCACAATTCATGACAGCATGTAACCCAGCTTTATTGCCGAGCATGCCATTCATCCCCATATTAAAAGGATTGTCATACTCAATAAAATCTTTAGCTCGTGAAGTATGCACGACTGGAGCTTTTAATTTCCCAGCAAGAACAACAACCTGATCATGCGCATGTTCACAGCCTGCACCTGCATAAATTGCAATCTTGCTGGAAGTATTGAGTAATTCTTTAATTTGACTTAATTCTTCACGATTAGGAGTGAATTCTGGTTTTGGATGATACACAGAAAATGGCAAATCATTTTCGACATATTGCTGGCTGATATTGGTTGGCATAATCACTACAGCAACGCCTCTTTTATTTAAGGCTGCCTGACATGCCAAAGTCATAATATGTCTGGCCTGGCTAGCTTCAGTAATTTCCTCACAGTAAACAGAACATGTCTGATAAATCGTTCTAAAATCGACATATTGTGGAAAATCAATAAATCCAACCTGATCTGTCGAAAGTTGGCTGGCGATCAGTATGACTGGTGCACGATTGCGGTGAGACTCAAACAGACCATTAATAAAATGTAAGCTTCCAGGACCACAAGAACCAGCACATGCTGTCAGGTTTCCACTCATCAGCGAATCTGCGCCTGCAGCAAAACCGCCAACTTCCTCATGCCTGACATGTACCCAGTCGATCGAGCTTTTAGAAATAGAATCGGTAAAATGATTCAGCGTATCGCCTACAATTCCATAGCAATGCTTTACACCTGCCTGTTCAAGCACTTCTACCATAATATCTGAAACTTTTTTTCCAGCCATTTGTTATACTCGCTCTACTTAAAATATTTATCATGCATGATTCATAGTGAGCGATTATTTAGCATTGGTTTAGAGATGAAATGTCATTTTTTGTATCATATATTCATCATGTGATTTTTAATTTACTNGTGATCATATTTATTTTTTAGGCTTTTAATATGTTTTTGATTGGTTTTAAATGATCGTTCCAATGCGCTATTTTCAAGTTTCAATCTGATTCTTTTGCACATAAGCTCTGAAAGGATCACTTGATTAAATGTTCTTACATGCTTAATCCAAGTTTTACCGATAAAAACACCAGCAGGAATATCCGTTTTAAATTCGCAGCCATTCTGAAAAACAACCAGCGAATGAATATGTTCTGGACCAATCATCTCTTTTAACAGTTTTGTCACCACATTAATGTGTCGGTAGTTTTGATGTAAAGGATTTTGAAATTTATAGCGGTTTTTATAAATCTGCTGTATCCATACCTTTTGCCGTTCGTTGGCAAAAATCCAGCCTATATAGTTTTTAGTTTCAATCACAAATAATCCAAATGGACTAATAATGATATGATCAATTTGGGTTGTACCATACTCATCATAAAAAGTTAAATCATGGATATCCTGATAGCCGTCACCCAACTCATCCGAGATATTTCTCTTAACAATCCATTCACCAATCTTTCCTTTTATTCTTGGTTTAAATATCCCCCAAAGACTCAAAAAAATACACAAACCCAAAATCCACCACAAAAGCGGTGAAAAAATACTTATAATAGACACTTTACTCCCCAATAAAATATATATTTTTTAATAAGTTATATTTCATATAGATTAACTT
>NZ_OOGT01000310.1 GCF_900323515.1 Acinetobacter stercoris
ATTTTTAACTATTAATAAATTTCCAATAAAAAAGGATGGCTTACACCATCCTTTTTTATTCATGATTCAATTATCATTTAACGCCACGAGCAGTCAAATAATCTTTGATCACTGTATTAAACTCTTCAGCCTTTTCAACTTGTGACCAGTGACCACATTGACTGAATATATGAGCATCCGCATAAGGGACAGTATTTAAAATATCCCAGGTACGAGATACCGGGATGACAACATCCTGTACACCATGAATTAACAACACTGGTACGCTAATGTCTTTCATCTTTTCAAAATCTAATGGAAATTCAAAGCGATCACGGTCACGTGCTCCGACAACATCCATTAAACGATCTGATGCATAATCATTTTTTGCTGCTTCATAACGTACTTTGACCAGCTCATCAGTAATGAGTGATTTATCAACGACAAACATTGACAGAGTGTTTTTGATTCCCTCTTCTGTTAAGACAGGATTTGCATGCGCTTTTAGTGCTGCAGTTTGCTTAGCGCCACCAGTACCCATTGAAACGATACCTAAAACACGCTCTGGATAATCAAGCACCATCTGGAAAGCTAACCAGCCACCTAGTGAATTACCAACCAACCATGTTTTTTCAATACCTAAAGCATCTAAAGTGCGGACAGCATGGTCAACCCAGGCACGGATACCATAAGCTGTATTCGGTGCAACAACAGTTTGACCATAACCAATTGAATCAATAGCGATACAACGAGCCTGTTCACCAATTTGTGGTAAATTCAACCACCAGTTTGCAGCAGCAGACACACCTGTACCTGAGCCATGCAGGAACAAAATAGGTGTACCTTCACCGACTTCGTGATAATGGGTCAACTCACCTTCAGCAGTTTCAATCCATTTGTCTTCCAAGCCAAAAAAAGGATCAGTTTTATAATTGGGGATTTGCACAGTGCTCATACTTACTCCTCGTACAGCCTTATTCTTAGGAAAAGTTCGTTAATATTCACCTAAGTTGCGTTTGAATTCCTACAGATTTACCCCCTAATATTACCCGTGATTTCAAGGCAAACTGATACATATTTACGATGATAAACTACAAAAAAACGATTATTTAACCAACTGTTTTTAAATGATTTTTAAATAAAAAATCCCTTATATTTTTCAAGTGTTTCATGAATTAGGTCAAAGAGAGACAAAATATCTCTCTTGATAATAAATTAAATAATTCTAACCTTAAAAATGATAGGTATATGTCGTTGCAATCCTGTTTTCTGTCAAATCAACAAAACCAGGAACATGTTTATAGTTCACATTGATATACATCCACTGAAAGCCTAAACCTTTTAGTTTTCCTTCAGGAACAACATAATTGACAACGACATCAGTTTCATTTTCTTTGCCACGTGTTGGGGTTTTTGTATCGATATTTCGACCATCAAAATAACGGGCACTAACAGTTAAGCCTTTTAAACCAATGTCCTTGAAATCATAGGTATAACCTAAACTCCACGATTTCTCATCTTTACGAATAAAACTTGCTACAGACCAATTGACTAAATATGGTTGCGGAACCCAACCAGAGATCGTAGGAAAAAAAGGTGCATTACTGCCATGGTTTCCATACATTTGTTGATAGCCTGCTTCAAATGTATGCGTGTTATACGTCCATGCTGCTCTTAGTGATAAAGCTTGGCTATCAATTTTTCCATACAGAGCATCACCTGATTCTTTGTTATCAAAATACCGGACATGCGTTGCAATTTTATTTTGCGCATTAATTTTATGGTTATAGGTCAAACCAAAATAATTCTGCTTATAAATATTCGTTACATCACCATAAAAATAACTAGCACCTAGCTCTGGAGTAATCTGGTAATCAATACCAGCCACATACATACCATCACTATCACCTGATTTAACTTGCCCTTTTTCTGTGTTTAATTCATTAGGCCAGAGTTTAAAATCCTGAACTTGATTATCATAACGTGTATTAATGCCGTCTAAATAACCCAATGTGATTTTAGTATTCTTTAAATCTTTAGACTCAAGCCACACACCTTCATATGTTGTTAATAGCTGGCGTGATGGATCATAAACAATAACAGGTGAAATAGGTAAAATTTCTCCCACACGTAGCTCTGTTTGCTTATATTTGGCTTTAAGTGTCGCCCCTAATTTAAAATTATCACGAGCCTGTTCTTTGCTTTGATAATTATATGGCATCACAAAATCATTATCACCACGATCACCACTGAGACGTAAAGCATATTGTGCTAAAACATCTACACCTACTTCGATAGGACCTATTTTGTGATAACCCGATTTGGCATCTAATGTTATACCTTGGGACCAGCTTCCAAAGTCTTGTGGCTTACTTGGATCAGGTTGTGCAATTTGTCGGTCTAAATAAAAATTTCTAAATTTGAGCTGAACCTGACTATCTTCTACAAATTCTGCATGAGCTACAGTTGAACCCACAGTAGCAGCAGTCATAACAGCCATCCATAAAGTGTGACGACGCATTGCTAAAATCCCTTTTATAAGAACAATGTTATGGCATCATCATGCAAAACAAGATAATTAAAAAATATCCGACCAGAGTCTGAGGTTTTCCATGATTATTTTCCCTACAAAAAGCTAAAATTTTTGATCTATATTTTTTAAATATTTTTAATAAGAATCAGTTTTTCCACCTTTATTATCAAAATATGATTTTTAGTTCCACATATATTGTACATTTTAAAAAATAATTGATCATTTTTTAGATTTTAAAAAACTGATTTAGTGTTTTTATGTTTTAAACCCTAGCTTATAGTTAAAATATATAGTTTTTATTT
>NZ_OOGT01000165.1 GCF_900323515.1 Acinetobacter stercoris
AAGCTATTTAATAAAAATGCGAATTACTAATCATTTTTTCATATAAAATTTATCCATAAATAATAATTGTTTATCATAAATAGTAAAAATATTTTATATCAGTCATTTAGATTTATTTTTTTATAAGAAAATTGATTTTTGCAGATATATCAAAAAAAAAGATAACTTTTCTGTTTTTCTTTATTTTACAGCATAAGCCTAGATCGTCATTAATAACGTCATTCCGAGATTATTTTGAGTTTTTTTATCATGTCTAATTATTCCGAGCAAAAACCTTTAAATATTGTTGCTGTATCTGGTGGATTAAATAATCCTTCAAAAACAGAGAGCCTTGTCCAAGAAATTATTAATGAACTTGGCGAAGCAACACCAATCAATGTTCATTTTATTAAATTCAGTGAAATAGGTCATTTATTAGGGGGAGCTATCTACCGTAATCAGTTACCAGAGCGTATCCAGGAAGATCTGGCAAAATTAGAAGCGGCAGATGCACTTATTGTCGGAACACCTGTATATCGCGCATCTTTTACAGGTTTATTCAAACACTTTTTTGACTTTGTAGAACAAACAGCATTGGTTGATGTCCCTGTTTTATTAGCCGCTTCAGGTGGTTCAGATCGTCATGCATTAGTTCTTGAGCACCAATTACGTCCATTATTCAGTTTCTTCCAGGCACAAACACTACCAATCGGTGTTTATGCTACGGATAAAGACTTTACACCTGAATATACCATCCGAAGTGAACAGCTTCGTGACCGCATAACCTTAGCTGTTGCACGTGCATTACCTGTACTTGAATGGGCGCCAGCCAAGGGTCAACGTGCTGAAGCTGTAAAATCGAAAACAGAACAGGCAAATCAAAATCTTGGAATTAATAAACAGATTGAGCAAGAAGAAGTATTACCTTCTGCCGCAGTTCCAAGTTTAGATGCAGCCGAGTCTCGTTTACACAGCAAAGTAAAAACGCCAAAGACGCAAGTTGCTTAATTTTTTAAAATTGGGAGGATTCACAATGACACAAGTACAACAAGAAGCAAAACAACAAGAACCAGTTAAGTTTGCTTATTGGGTTCCGAATGTGAGTGGCGGTTTGGTGGTGAGCAACATCGAACAACGTACTGACTGGAGCTATGACTACAACGTTCGTCTGGCACAAGCCGCTGAACAAAACGGCTTTGAATATGCCTTGACTCAAATTCGATTTACTGCTGGATATGGCGCAGAAAATCAGCATGAGTCTGTGAGCTTTAGTCATGCATTACTTGCCAAAACTGACAAACTTAAGGTCATTGCTGCAATCCTCCCTGGTCCATGGAAACCAGCACTGGCGGCTAAGCAATTGGCAACCATCGACTATCTAACTAACGGACGTATCGCAATTAATGTCGTCAGCGGCTGGTTTAAAGGCGAATTTGATGCAATTGGTGAACCTTGGCCAGAACATGACGAACGCTACGTCCGTTCAGAAGAGTTTATTCGTACCTTAAAAGGAATCTGGACAACGGATAACTATAGTTTTGATGGTAAATATTACCAGTTTAAAGACTACACGCTTAAACCAAAACCAGTACAAAAACCATATATTGAAATTTTTCAGGGTGGAAGTTCTCGTGCAGCACGCGATATGGCATCTCGTGTATCTGACTGGTACTTCACTAACGGAAATACACCAGAAGAATTGAAAAAACAGATTGATGATATCCGTGAGAAAGCGAAGCTAAACAATCACGATGTCAAAATTGGTGTGAATGCATTTATTATCGCTCGTGATACAGAAGAAGAAGCAAAATCTGTATTACAAGAAATCATTGATAAAGCCAATGTTGAAGCGGTCAACGCTTTTGGTGATGCAACACGTGAAGCTGGAGCAGCATCCAAAGAGGGTGAAGGCAACTGGGCTAAATCAACTTTTGAAGATCTGGTTCAATATAATGATGGCTTTAAAACCAATTTAATTGGTACGCCACAACAAATTGCCGAGCGAATTGTTGCATTGAAAAATGTTGGTGTTGATTTAGTACTTTCAGCATTTCTTCATTTCATTGAAGAAGTTGAATACTTTGGTGAAAAGGTCTTGCCTCTGGTACGTGAGTTGGAGGAAAAACAGGCTGCAGAACGCCAAAATAACATTACTGCTAAATCAGCTTAATTTTTTCAATGCAAAATTAGAATCACCCACACTTATAATTCCAATTTCACCCTCAAGGCTCGGCTTGAGGGTCTTTTTTATTTATAGGCTTGTAAATTACTTTTCGGAACAATAGCATAGATTGCCTGATCATTCCTTTAAATCAGATTTCCACAAATATCAGTTGTTCCTTCTGGGTATTTAAATTCGAGCGCATTACGATCTGTGATAAGTTCTACCGATTGAGTATCACCCA
The DNA here is from genome assembly GCF_900323515.1 of Acinetobacter stercoris. Lineage (GTDB taxonomy): Bacteria > Pseudomonadota > Gammaproteobacteria > Pseudomonadales > Moraxellaceae > Acinetobacter > Acinetobacter stercoris. The sequence continues at coordinate 2,385 of NZ_OOGT01000165.1, forward strand.
AGAAATCAGCTGTAACCTGACTAAAACCTTTTGCTATGAATAATAATTTATCAATCTCTGATGGGATCTTTGCTAAATACCCCTTATCACGTCCATTGATAATAACACCTATTTTTTTGCTATCCTGATTGATATAAAAACCTACATGCTGATATTCGGCAGAAGTATCATTTAAATCTAATAAATCATAAATAATATTATTCTCATCCGTCTTATCCATCTCCATATACACATAGCTAAAAACTATACCACGTGGGCCAGAGATATTTTCACTCAATAACTGACTGTTAGCATATGAAATTGCCATTGCTAGTTTTTCATTTTTTATTGTATGACCATATATCTCAAAACCAGCCCCTAACAAAATATCACTGACCTTTTTTAAATTGACTTTCACCTTTGCTTCAAAGGAAATAATCCCAGTTAAAGGTACACTTGCATCTCCCTTTATATAATCTTTATTGTTATCCGCCATCCCTTGTGCCATCTTGAAGTAGCCTTTACTTGCTCCTATATATTGACTTAGTTCTTTATTTGCCAATGCTTGGTTTATCACAAACTCAAAATTTTGCCCATTAACAGTTGGAAACATTCGATCTTTTAACAACATTGGGTATTTATCATAAAATTGATCAAAATCTTCCTGTGTCGCATCAAAATTATAGGAACATACTTGATTCGTATTATTCAAATTCGCACTACGTGTCAGTGCCGTCTTTTGAACACTTACATTTTGGGTAGAAGGGGACATTGAATCATTGTTTTCTCCACATCCAGCGAGCCCCAACAGCATCATTAAAAAAAATATTTTTTTCATAATGTTTCTCTTGAAAGTGAACTAAAAAGCCACTTCTAAAATAAGATTATCTTTATAAGTCCCTTCAACAGAAGCATTACCTCCATCATCAATAATTTTCGCAGTATAGGCGTAGCCTTGTGTTACAGAGCCATCGTAAACACCAGGATTTTGCGATGCATTTGCACTTGACCAGCGTTCTGCACCTAAATATCCCCAGCGCTGCGTAGTCGTATTTTTATAAATTTCGTAAGGGAGATAATGATTACTGCTCAAGTTTTTCATACGGCGGTTTTGGCTATAGTTTTGCCCATTTGAAAGACCAACAGTATAAGGGGTCTGTGCAGAACAGGTAATCTGTACTGTACCCGTGACAGGATTAAATTTGGAAACTAGTGGAGCCGTACCAAAATTGATATTTTGAGCATTGATCTTACAATCTTTTTCTACAATCAATTTAATCGGTACTTCAGAGTCTACCCCTGAGCCCCAATCAGTCAATCCCACAACTGGCCACCATGTAATACCTGGACTTTTATAAGTCCATAAATTAATTCCACCAATTCCAACAGCAGCAACATAATAGTACCATTTTATTTTTAATGAACCAGAATAAATCCCTGGTTTAAGATTAGTAGATTCGTTCACAGTAATAGTAAATGGAATACTTTTATCAGGCCCACCAAAAATAGAAATTAAATTAAATTGACTCAAATCTTTTTCAATACCAGTTGTCAAAATATTATTTTGTGTATCCCTAATTATAATTCTAGCAGAATTTACACCATCTTCATGTTTTAGAGTCGCAGGGACATTTAAAGGCATATATTTAATATATTGCGTTGAAACAGCATTGAATAACACATCACATGCTAGCCCACCTGACATGATTTGTGTCCCAAGAGAAGGAACATTAAAAGAACTTACAGGTCCCAAATTTGCACCAGAAGTATAAGTTGAACACCCTAGTGCAAAAACCTGCTGTGCAGATAACCCCAAGAATCCCACCACTAATAAAGAAAAAAAGCTATTCTTCATCATTCTTCTCCTACCTGCACACAACATCTGAAATGGTGATAATCTGTTCTTGACCTAGTTCGGCAGGGAATCTTGCGATACATTGCTGACCTTGCCCCAAATCAATTTTCAACAGGTTTTCTTTTTCTAAATCTTCAATATAAACAATACCATCCATTCCAACATAAGTCGGATTCTTATCTTTTTGATAAACCACCGCACCTGCTGGTAATGGTTCCCCATTTTCAAATTTCAGATAAACATTTCCACCCTGAATTTTCTTTACAGGGAAATCCACAATAATTCCTGTACCCAATTTTGCAGCGGAACGACGCTCAACAACTGGTGTCGCAAAGTTAGAGGAAAGATTCAACGGATCTATTGAATATTTAGCGCCATAATAAGGTGTCACATTAGGCACAAATAAATAGCCTTTTTTATTGGTTTCCCCAATCAGGTTATTTTCATAACGAATTGGGATATTGGCTTGACCATTGGTACTAATCAGTGAGAAAGATTCACCAAGACGGTTCGTTGCAAACACTGAGTTTCTCATCCAGATTAAAGAGCCTGATAAGCCATACCATTGGTCATAGTCATCATCACCTGAAATCCCTGCCTGAGCATTGAAGTAGCGGTTACGATAATTCACCTGTGCTTGATTATAATTATCTGAATTTTCATTATATCTATGTGTTAAATCGAAACCGAAACCACCCTCGGTTGGCATCTGATAGTTATAGTTGATATAAGCTGAATCACCACCATTCTCTTGGTACTGATAACCTGTATTCAGATTACCACGAGTGGTACCAAATGGAATCGTCAACTGAATTGCGGCATTCCATATATCCTGATTTAAATCCCGATTTGCTGATAAAGATAAAGTTGAACCAAATAAATCTCTAGGCAATACAGGCGCCCAAGACAGACTTAACAAATCAGAATCTTCAAAACTGTCTCGCTTGATACCAAAATAACCAATACCAAATGTACCTAAACGCTTTGTAGAAAAATGCAGATTTGCTACTGTACTTTCAGTGGCATTCACTGAAATCAAACCATCTGTGTAATAACTGGCAATCGTATTAAAATTTTTACTCTGGCGGGAATGTAAAGCATTAAATCCAAAATGCGGTTGCTGGTATTGATAGCCAACAGTAAATTGATGTCCATTTTCGTCATTATTTAATGTCCGGTTATTTTGTTTGGCTTTACTGTATGAATAAGATGTATTTAATACACCAAAATTATAAAGTTTGAATACCTGCCCCAGACCTGCATTCCAGATATCGCTATTACCTTCTGCATGACCTTCAGCTGTCAACCATGAGTTCACACCATATCGTGCATCAAAACTTGCCAGGACATCGCCATAATCAAAGTTTTTAATGCCATAGTTTTCTCGCAGTTTCCCTACCGAAACAGCATAATCAAAAAGCTTCGGTTTTAATAAATCTCCAGAAACATAGAATGGCAAAGTAGTTGAAACCTGCCTTCCTACTGCATCTGTTGTGACCACGACAGCCTCACCCCGACCATTAATAAATGGTACGTTGTTTAAGATATATGGGCCAGGTTGAATATCATTAGTTGAGTTCTTAAGACCATTAATAAATAAATCAACAGTACTTGGTAACGCTGCCTGACCTGTAAATTGAGGTAAAGGATAAGTAATCAAATCAGGGCGAATACTAAAATTACGACGCAGTTGAATCCCCCCCAAACGTACTGACTGAGTCCAGCTATTTTTTGTTGCAGAATAAATATCCCCGATCTCTAATGTGGCAATATTATTTTCACTATCAAACTGCCAATTGGTATCAAAGCGGATATAGTCATTCTCTTTTCGATTTGTTGCTGTATTTTTTAAAGAGCGATAATTACCTGTATTTTTCAAAGCCCCCCACGGACTAAAAAAACGTTGCTCTGTAAAAACATTCAATGAACGAGATTGATTATGCGGTTTATATACATACACATCATAGTTGTTCAATAAACCAATCCCGCTTTGTGCAGGCGTTCTTTTATACCAATAATCTTTACCTAACTGCTGTTCAGGCAACCAGTGTGATGGCATTGTTAATAGTATTTGCTGATTATTAGCACTATAAGATGTCTGTATATCTTTTTGCTGATCAATTTGCACCCACTCCTCAGGCTGCGCATTGATACCCAGATGTCCCAAAATATCACTACTTAGAGCATGTTGCGTATTGAAGTGGTCAGGATTAATTTCCAGATCACTCAAAACTGATTTCTGTAAATAATAATGCTCATCAACCACAACCACAGTCACCACTTTCTGGGTTGAGTATGAATTAATGACCAAATCCAGATAAAGCTTAATGGGTGGAATCTCTTTAACAGACTGAGCTACATCAGGAATTTCAGAAAATGTTTCAGCATAAACTGTTATATTCTGTGCACAGAATACTGCCAATATACATTTTGCTAAAACGCTCCCCTTGAAATTTATATAATTATTCATAAGAAAAACACCTATTGTTTTTCAACAGCAATAATCTCTTTCTTTGATCCAACAATTGCACCCAATGTATTAGTTTTATTTATGTTATTTTTCAGGTCAGTGGATAAAGAAAAGTGAATAACGCTATTTGGAAGGACATAGCCATAAGCATTGTTCTCGGCTTGAGCTTTAAATAATTTATCTCCTGCCTTAAACTCTGAAATACGTGCTGACATTGCACCCGTATTTTTAATTTCAAGCACTTCTTTACCTTGAGCCTGAGTGAAACCCCACGTTAAAATTGGCTTTGCCAGTGGATTTTTACTATTTAACTTTCTGGTTTCCTGCCCTGCGCCACTACCTATGCCTTTCCCATAAGTAAATAAAGGAATCGAGTAACGCATTTTGAAATTGACACGACTATTATCGGTCTCACTATCTATTGCTACAGGTAATTCATCTACAACCACACGATATGAGTTTTCTTTTAGATCAGGTGTCGGCACAGCCTGAGTCAAACGGATCATTTGTTTTGTTCCTGCAGGAATTTTGACAATAGGCGGGCTTGCAATGATTTCCTGTTGTGTTGAAAACTGTTCTTTGTACTGATCCTGAGTCCATTTAAACACACGGATCTGAACCATTGCAGGGCTATCCCCGACGTTTTCCAGCCAGACAGGTACTGCTTTTTGTTTATTTTCGATCACAGGGTAAATCGGCCAAATCAGAAAGTTTGCTTGGCTATAAGAAGCTGTTGCAGGGACAATCGTGCCTGTTATTGCCAAAGCTTTTAAAAATAAGCTGTGGGAAGAGGCAAATTTCTTTAAAAAAGTCATCATTGATATCACCATGCAATCGTTATTAAAACATCATCTTTATATTGACCAGGCATCTTATTGATTGCCCCTTGGCTTAGGTCTACAAGCCCATAAATCTGAAAATTCAACAAATGATTTTGTTCTGTACTTTTTAGAGTCAAAGTATTGTTGGCACTACTTGTACCAAGTTGCTGGGTTAAATTAGCATTCCGATAAAGCACATAATCGATGTAATTTTCTGAGCTAACATGTTTGAGTCGCCGATTTTGTGTAGATGTGTTTAAGCTTTTCCCATTACCAAACGTAATCGTGACAGGAACATCAGGTGTACATTCAATTCTCCATGTATCCTGACTATTGGTAATACTGGCTGTAATCGCATTTTCCTGCGAAGTAGAAGCATGTGTTCCGAAATTCAAACCTTTTGGTGATTCCTGAAATAAACATCCTTTTTCAATCACTGCACTCACTTCAATATTGGTTGAAGTTGCAGCCAATGCGGTTATTGAAGTTAACATCAATACAATAGATGTGTTTATTTTTAAAAGACTTTTAAACATATTCATCTACTCTATTAAAAATTTACCGTGACAGTAATTTGATCGGTGTATTCTCCTTTGGAAAGAGACTGTGCATTTACAGCTTCAGCATAAAGGCGAACGACATACTCACTTCCCCCCAAAAAATCGATACTGGTTTCTGGAGTAAGCACCTTTCCAGATTTATTATTTTCATAAATTTGATACGCAATATATTCACCACCACCATTTGACATTGCTCTTTGATAATTCGCAGCAAACTGACTTGGTACGTGATTTGCGTTACGACCTGCATTAAATACAACTTTTACATTACTGCCCACAGGACAAAGAATATGAATCGCATTATTGGTTTCATTACTGAGTGTTGCTGAAACTGATGAAAAACTGGCATCCTGATCACCAAAATCCAGATCACCTAATTTATTGAGATTTGCACCGTTTAAAGTACTTTTCTGATTAATCAGACAAGCAGGCTCTAAAATAATTTCGCTTTTTAAGCTCACGCTTCCAGAGCCTGCATAAAGAAGATGAGAATGCAGAAAAACACACAAACTCAAACAGAGGGATTTGAATTGAATATTTTCAAACATTGCTCATCTCCTTACGAAAGCTTCTTAGAATGAAACAGTTACAAGTAAAGTATCTGTATAATCACCTTCAGAAACAGCCGTTGCATTTGCAGCAATAGCACCATACATCGGAACTTTTACTGGTGTAGCCGCTGTTGGAGTGAATGGAACATTTGTATTTAACTCATAAAGTTTGCTACGAGCAGCATCTTGATAAACATTGTATGCAACAGTGTCAGTAGCATTTGATAATGTTCTGTCACCACGCTCACCACCATTCACACTTACATTGAATTGTGAAACACCGGCATCACAAGTCACTGTCAAGTCACCACCATTGCCTGATGATGCAACTTCTGCTGTAAGTACGTTTGACCAGGTTGATGCTGATTTACCAAAATCAAGCACACCAAACTTGTTCATGTTCCCTTCAACTTGTGAATTATCAACAGTACAGCCTGATGAAATGTTTAATTTCACATCAACTTGCCCTGTAATTGCCGCGAAAGAAGATGCAGCAAATAATGAAGTAAAAGCGAATAATCCAGCGGTTAAAATAGGATTTTTTTTCATAAAATCACCTGTTATGAACTCAACGAAATTGTTATTTCAAACTCAAATTCTTTATATTCTGTGACATAGTTACAACAATACTTACATTTATTAACACTGTAAAAATAGATTTTTTGTATTAAAAAATAACCAACCAAAATAGTTAGAATTAAAATAACACCATATATATCAT
>NZ_OOGT01000311.1 GCF_900323515.1 Acinetobacter stercoris
ACTGATTACGGGCTGAATTCGAGTATTTGTCATTGTAAATTCCGTACTGTCATTATGGATTGTGATTAATTTATCACGTTAAAAGTCAAATACATTATTTTTTTAACATTTCAATAAATTCAAACAATTTTATTCTTTATATTTATTTTTAGATATATCCTTCATATCGACTTGTTGCATACAGATAGGTCTAAAACAATATCCTGGTACAACAAGTCTTTTTAAATGTATCTAATTTCATGAACCATAATTTCGATTTAGATAATCGACGATATCTTTGGATTCAAACAGATGCACACCAGTATTAGGATCTTCTAGATAAGGAACTTGCACATCTTTTGCATATCGTCCCATCCTGGCTACAACCTGTTCACGTTTACCACCTTTGAGTGCTTTATATTTTCCAGGCTTTAACCTTAATGCAGCCAATCCCTGATCTTGCCAACGCTCTTTCGCCACATTATGAAATATAAAAGGCAATTCCAATTCAGTGAGTACACTCCGTACAACACGAGTAAAAGGACTTGCTTCAAACCCCCACAGTTCAAGTAAATGTTCTGGTGCCTTACGATTCACTATATTCTTATTGATAAATGTCCCACGAGCACCATTGATTAAAGTCCCTGCAAATGCCACTACTGGCAATTTAGGATAATGCGCATATGCTTTTGGTGTTTTTCCTGTTTTCCCGTAATGTTTAAATAAATGATGGATTATAGCTTGAGACTCATATAACTGTTCCCCTGTATTTTCATCAATCAAAAATGGAAACTGTTTTTTCCCCCCTTTATCTTTCACAATCTGACGATATTTATTCCCCCCTTTAGGGCAAGGATACACCTCATAATCTAAATTTAATAAGGTCAAAACTTCCCGAACACGACGACAAAACGGTGAACCCTCAAATTCATAAAGCTTTAACGCTTTTTCTGGTTGTTTGGGAAATGCTGTACCATTTGCTCCGCGCCCACCTTCTGTAATACCGGATACAAGTGCCTGTACTACTTTAATTGAATGATTCACCATATCGCTTCCTTTTATAAATCTACTAGTTTTTCTTTTGCCACCACAATACCATTATTATCCGCATACAAATAATCACCTGACTGGATTGTGATTCCTCCAAAATACAAATTCACATCCACTTCGCCAATGCCTTTCCGATTACTTTTTTGTGGAATTGAAGCCAATGCATGCACACCTAAATCCAGTTCAGCAAGTGCATCCACATCACGAACACAACCATAAATCACGACACCATTCCAGTGATTTTTCACCGCAGACTCCGCAATCATGTCGCCCATCAACGCACACCGCATAGATGCTCCACCATCGACAACTAAAACCTTACCTTCCCCGTCAGTTGCTAACAACTCTTTAACTCGTGAGTTATCTTCAAAACATTTCACTGTCACGACTTGCCCACCAAAAGTTTTTCTGGCGCCAAAACTCCTGAAAAACTTCCCATCTAAAGATGGGATCAGTGTTTGAATTTCTTTCTCAGGATTATCATCAAGTAAATCACATGTTACGAATGGGACTGTAGTCACTTTTTATCTCCGTTTAGATCGTTTTTAAATGCTATTTTGCAGTCAATATTTGTAAATTATCATAAATCTGAAATTTTGCTGTTTGAGTTCGTGCAGCCTCGACCATAGTATGAGCCACTTGTTCAGCACTCACTGGCTTATATTTAAAAGTTGATGGTACGAGATGTTCAAGTTTTCGATATAACTTCTGAGTTGCGTTCTCTATGATGCGCTTATCAGTACGCTCACCTAACAATAATGAAGGTCGAATAATAGAAACCGTATCCAATCCTAAGGTCTGTATATAGTTTTCAAGTTCACCTTTTACCTTGTTATAAAATATTTTCGACTTGGCATTTGCTCCTAATGCACTGATTAACAATAAATGTGTATGCGTTCCTTCAAATAGATCTGCAAAATGCGCATTAATCTCATAATCAATATTATAAAAATTCTGTTTAGAACAAGCTTTCTTCAAAGTAGTTCCCAGACAGCTAAAAGCATGTGTATAACCATTAACATCCTGATCATTGAGCAATAAAAAATCATCCAGAATAAATTGTTCCACTTTACTATATTTTTTAAAGTCAGGATTGTTATGCCGGACTACAGCAGTGATCTTCTCGCAAGTAAACTCAGAATTCAGCTGTTTTACAAGTGCTTGACCAACTAAACCTGTTGCTCCGATGACGATTGCATTTTTAATCGAATTAGTCATTTTTTAACCAAACTCCCTTAGATAATCATAATATAGCGATTTATTTAAAATTTATCTGCATCTAAATTGGTGTCAAAGCATGTCAAGACTTGACTTCGAGGCATTGTTTCATCAAAATATGCCACTTGTTTACGGGCTGGTTATAGTTCTTCTGATGTTGGTTTTCAGTTGTAATTGCAGCCCGCCCAGACCAATCTAATTCAAGGAGTGCACGAGTGGCAAACTCTGCTCAAGCTAAAAAACGTGCTCGTCAAAACGTTAAAGCACGTAAACACAACGCAAGCTTGCGTTCTATGGTTCGTACTTATATCAAACGTACAGTAGCTGCTATTGCTGCTGGCGATTATACTGTTGCTACAGAAGCTTATAAAAAAGCTGTTCCTGTAATCGACCGTATGGCTGATAAAGGCATCATCCATAAAAACAAAGCAGCTCGTCATAAGAGCCGTTTAAATGCACAAGTTAAAGCTTTAGCTGCTAACTAATTGTTGCATGAAAAGAGCCCCATCCGGGGCTTTTTTTAGTTCTAAAATAGTGTAGTTATAAATATCAGATTCATAC
>NZ_OOGT01000331.1 GCF_900323515.1 Acinetobacter stercoris
TTATATAAAAATTCTATTAAAACATTAGTATAAGCATTGCTTATCAATAAAATCGCTATTAAATATGTAAAAAACACATTTTGTTGATAGATTAAATCTCGTTATTCTGTCAGCCGTTATAATGAAACTACTAGCTGTACGCCATGTATTTATATACTGATTTCGATCAAAACCTGATCAATGAACGTGTCGCTCAGTTCCGTGATCAAACGGAACGCTATTTAGCGGGCAAATTAACAGAAGATGAATATCGTCCGCTTCGTCTACAAAACGGTTTATATGTGCAACGTTATGCACCTATGCTTCGTATCGCTGTACCCTACGGTTTAATGAATTCCAGGCAATTGCGTAAAATTGCCGAAATTTCAAAAAAATATGACCGCGGTTATGCCCATGTGTCTACACGTCAAAACTTTCAGTTAAACTGGCCTGCACTAGAAAGTGTCCCTGATATTCTGGCAGAGCTTGCAACAGTCCAGATGCATGCGATCCAAACATCTGGTAACTGTATACGTAATACAACAACTGACCAGTATGCCGGTGTTATTGCAGGAGAAATTGCAGATCCTCGTCCAACATGTGAGTTGATCCGTCAGTGGTCTACTTTCCATCCAGAGTTTGCATTCTTGCCACGTAAATTCAAAATTGCTGTTTCAGCTTTGGAAGAAACTGACCGTGCAGCAACATCTTTCCATGATATCGGTGTTTATATTGTGCGAAATGATGCTGGTGAGATGGGGTATAAAATTAAAGTTGGTGGTGGCTTAGGTCGTACGCCTATGATTGGTCATTTCATTCGTGACTTTTTGCCACGTGAAGATTTGATTGCCTACCTGGAAGCAGTTTTACGTGTATATAACTTACATGGCCGCCGTGATAATAAATATAAAGCCCGTATCAAAATTTTGGTTAAGGCATTAACTCCAGAAGTATTTGCAGAAAAAGTTGAAGCAGAATTTTTACATACCAAAGAAACATTGAAAATAGATGCTGAAACCTTAAAGAAAATGGATGAAGAGTTCACACCATTTGATTATCAGGATTTTGCCGACGAAGATTTCACGACATTATTTGCTGAATATCCGAAGTTTAAACATTGGTTCAATATCAATACCAATGCACATAAAGTTAAAGGCTATCGCGTTGTTACGATTTCACTCAAACGTGCAGGTATAGCACCAGGTGATGTTACAACTGAAGAAATGAATTTGATCGCTGATTTAGCTGACAAATATACTTTTGGTGAGCTTCGTACAACACATGAGCAAAATATTGCACTTGTTGATGTTCCGCAAAAAGATTTGTTTGAACTTTGGCAAACCCTTGAACAACATAATATGTCACGTGCACATATTGGTTTCTTGACAGATATCATTTGCTGTCCTGGTGGTGATTTTTGTTCATTGGCAAATGCCAAGTCTATTCCGATTTCAGAAGCGATTACCCGCCGTTTTGAAGATTTGGACACTGTATATAATTTGGGTCATATTGATCTAAATATTTCGGGTTGTATGAATGCATGTGGTCATCACCATGTTGGTAATATTGGTATTTTAGGTGTTGATAAGAAAGGCGCGGAATTTTACCAAATTACTTTAGGTGGTAATGCTAACCATGACGCTTCGATTGGTGACATCCTTGGTCCATCTTTTGCTGCTGAAGCTGTGCCTGATGTAATTGATGAAATTTTGAATACTTACCTTGATTTGCGTCAAGAAGGTGAAGAGTTTATTCAAACTTATCGCCGTGTCGGCATTCAACCATTCAAGGAGCGTGCATATGCTTAATACAGCTTTACAAGTGCTCGCAAAAGACGGCACGATTACTGATAATACTTATCAAATTATTGGTGAAGATGGTGTACTGCCACAGGGTGATGTGGTTTTGACGACTGCCCAGCTTGATCAGCTTGGAAATGTTTCTGGTAAAAAAGCACTTTATATTACAGTAGATGATTCACCTGAAGTCCATCAATATCCTTTAAATCAATTAGATACTATTTTTATTGAGTTTGCTGGTTTCAATGATGGGCGTGGTTATTCCTTCGCTGCACTTTTGCGTCGTCAAGGATATCAAGGTGAACTTCGCGCTGTTGGTGATATCTTTAAAGATGTTCTAAATTACTTAAAACGTTCAGGCTTTGATACTTTTGTCATTAAAGAAGGTAAAGATATTCATGAAGCTGCTGCTGGGTTGAGTGATTTTACCCACCCTTATCAGGCTTCGACTGCTGTACCCAAAGCACATTATCAAACAGGTGCTTGATTTTTAAATTAAATACATAAAGCTGGATGAGATATCTGGCTTTTTTGTTTATTTCTATGTTAAAAATTAGATATTATGTAG
>NZ_OOGT01000401.1 GCF_900323515.1 Acinetobacter stercoris
TTTATATATTTTTCAAAAACTTATTTTAAAGTTTTTAAATAAAATACAGTAATAATATTGGTATATCTATGATATTTTTCAAGTAATGAGATGTAATTTTTTTCACAGATTCTCCTTTTTGTGTTTTGCTACACAAAAGAGATAAATGAAAAGCAACATTCACTTGTTATAATCATCAATCACATATCATGATTTATATAATTAACAAAAAATGAAAAGTAAAATCGGATTCCTGTGTGCTTTACTCTTTGGCCAAAGTACACACATTATGGCTCAACTTCCACAGGACTCTCGTCGTGCTGGCGGCATTGCTGTTATCCCGTTGAGTCAAAATATCCAGCAGGTTTATTATAAACAACAGCAAGTATTGATTATTCAATCTAAAGATCAACGATATGCGGTTTTTGGTATTCCCTTATCCACTCCATTCGGCCCCCTACAATTACAGACCAACGCAGAACCCATTCAGATTGAAGTGCAAACTTATCCCTATGCACAGCAATATATAAAATTAAAAGATCAAAGCTATGTCAGCCCCGATCAGGCTCAATTAGAACGTTATGCAAGAGAAGCTGAAGAACAAGCTACCATATACAAATCCTTTACCCCTTCAAACTGGAGTACTTTCCCTGACTTTATTACTCCAACCAAAGGAAAATTTAATAACTCTTTTGGCCGTAAACGCTTTTTTAATGGTGAAGAACGTGCACCACATTCGGGTTTAGATATCCCTGCACCAACAGGTCAAAAAGTTATTGCACCTGCTGAAGGTATCGTTGTGCAAACAGGAAATTACTTTTTTAATGGCAATACCGTTCTTATTGATCATGGACAAGGGTTAATCAGTATGTTTTGCCATTTGAGTAAAATTAATGTCAGCAAAGGACAATCAGTCAGGCAAGGGGATTTAATAGGACTTGTTGGTAAAACAGGAAGAGCAACCGGATCTCATTTACATTGGGGAATGAGCTTAAATAATGCTCGGGTAGACCCGCAGCTTTTCTTGAAAAAATAATTTCACTTTATATGCATCATTCCCTTGCTAACCAAAAGCTATTTCACGACCGATAAAACTTATCTTCTGTTTCAGCTCATTCTGCCTTGATAACTTTCAATTGTGATTTATCGTTATTTTTAATATGTGATTCATCATATAAATCACATACACAAATTTTAGAACATTATGAAGCATATATAAGGCGGGTTTCTGAAAAAGACAAAATTAGCATTTAAA
>NZ_OOGT01000317.1 GCF_900323515.1 Acinetobacter stercoris
CTGTATAACTTGAACAAGTAAACAGTAAATTTTTTAGGTTTATTTCTAAATGAATAAAATTCTCCTCTTATTAACAACAAGTGTTGTCATTCTTTCCGGATGTTCTACAACCAAATCTATTAAATATCCAACAGCAGGTAGCCGCTCTACAATCTCTGTATCTTCTGAGCAAATTTCAGCAATGACTGAATCTGGAGGTGGAGATTACTTTATCGAAGGGAGCCAGATTACTGTAGGAGATGCAAGCAATGCACTTGCATCTCCTACTTCGGGTATGTTTGGGCTGATTGGTGTTGGCGTCGCCACAGCCATTGATAAAAAAGCAAATGGATCAGCAGTTTCTAAAAGCAATCTAAAACGTGCAATTAAATTTGATGATCTTGTAAATTCAAAAATAACCAATGCCCTCCAATCCTACCAGATTGATTCTTCCTTAAAAGTTATCTCACCAAATCAGCCATCTGAGATAAAAGTTGTCCCCTATTCAAGAATTTCTTTCAGAGATAAACCAAATGTCTATGTAGCATTTGCACTTAAATCTCAATTTAAAAATTCAGCTGATGGAAATTCTTCAATCAAACGCTTTTATCACTACGTCAACAACCAAAAAGCACCATTATCTGACTGGGATGCAAATAATAATGAAATGTTCTTGAAATCTGCCAATATTGCCTTTGATACATTATCAAAGGTTTTAGTATTGGATGCCCAGCACCAATTAAACTTCGAGGTATTCAGTGAAACCAAGCAAAAGACATGTAAACTTGCGAATGGTTTTAACAGCTACTATTTTATAGATGCGCCAGATAATCTTTGTATTGGTGTATTGAAAACAACTAAAGGACAAGTGCTGCAAAACACTGTCTTTGTTCTCGAACAATAAATTATATATCTGGAAAAGATCTGCATTTAGTCGATCTTTTCCAGAATAATCTATAAAAATCCGACTCAAAGTACATATGATAATTACATTCTACTTTCACCTATGATTATAAAATTTATACATTTATTTAAATTAAAAAATTTTTTTAAGTCAGTTTTTTACCATATACTAAAAAAACCAAATACTTTGAAAGATGTTCTTCATGTTCAAAAAAACAATCTTGTTTTCAAGCTTAGTAACGGTTGTAACACTTACCGCCTGCTCAACCATACCAACTAATCCAAACGCACCTGTTGTTTTAGAACAACGCAAAAACATCAAAGCTGAACCTGCGACTAAACACAACCTGGCTCGTTTGATCAAACAACGTGACAACTGCGTGATCGAATTTACAGGTAACTTTGAAACAGGTAAAGCAACCGAGCACTGGATATTTAAAGGTGATCAACTCATTTCAGCATTTTCAAATGTTGATGCCGAGGTGGAAAACAAGCAAACCGTTTTTGATATCAATGATGCTGAAAAGCGAGCAAACTTTGCATCACTAGCCAAAAACTTCTCTAAAACAAATTTAGAAAAATGCCTTTAAATATGTTACAAGATCTTCAGTCACAATCAGGAGATCTTGTGTTTTTAATATAAAAATTAAAAAATGTCTGCACCTTTTAAATCTACAAAATTTCTCCAGCTAATGTTTTTAGTTGTAGCTTGCTGTAGCATTTTCATCACAAAATGCCAAAATGCCAGCATTGCCCATTAATATGAGCAAAACCGATATTGGGGATATTCCCTTAGAAGATAAGAGGAAGAAAAATAGATGAAATTACTGAAAACTACTTTTTTAGCCAGTTGCATATTTGCATGCGCACCGCTCTATGCGCAAACAACTCCTCCTGTAAAAACACCACCTCCATATGGTGACAATCCCAACATTTTTCGTGTTTTGGGTTATAAAGCAGGTCAAACTGCAAAACGTGTAGGTGATGCCACTGAACGTGGTATTAGCAAACTTACCAGTAAAACTAAAGATACTGCACAAGATGCCAAAGTATATGCTTCTGAACAGGCTGAGCTTGCCAAAGACAACACAGTAAAAAAATGGAATGAAACCAGAGATAAAGTTGTAGGTGTTAACGGTGGCACTGTTCCTATTGAGCAAGGTCAACTAAGCCAGTCTGCCCCTCCTCCAGTATCGACAGATAATCCATCCGTGAGCACTGCACCTATAACAACTCAACCACCTGTAACTCAGGAAGCACCTATAAATAGTGTTAGCCTTCCGAACCCTCAATCTACTGTAACAAACTCATCACAAGAGGTTCCTGCTTCCGCACCCTCTCAATTAGCCCCGACGATTAAAACCTCCCAACAGAATCCTGTTGGTGGGGCTGATGATGAAACAGACTATCCACATTAAAAGTTTTGTACTCTTATAAAAATGCCAGATTAGGCTTAATACCCGTGGATTAAAGCCAGTTAATCATAACTCCTCCTTAAAAAAAGGGGGAGTTATAGAATTTCAAATACGCTTCTTTAAACAAACAAAAATAAGTTCTACATAAGAAAATAATAATATGTGTTTTAGATTAAGCACTCACCAGTCCCTAATAGTTTATAATCCCCCCAATGCAATACACTTCTATACTTTTAAAGTTTTCCTGAAGTAATTCATCATTAAAATATGAGAATGTTTAAGCATCCTGGAGTTGAGAGTGTTTCACTTTGTAAAATTCATGGTTATGTTTACAACAAGAAAATACCAACC
>NZ_OOGT01000168.1 GCF_900323515.1 Acinetobacter stercoris
GATAAATCGTGAATGAATGAGAATTATTCTATATATTCACTAATTTAAAAAGATTTTTTAGGCTAAAAATAGAGTTTTTCCACAAAGCTCTGCAATAGCTTGTTGAATAAGATGATCAGGGTTTTCCTGACTCATTCCTTTGATTGATGCATCAATTCTTAAAAGTAGTTTCGGCCAGATCAGGAAGTTTTGTGGGTTTAATCGCCTTAATGCCTGTTGGTAATTGGAAACTTTATTTTTCCATATGCCGATTTGTAGTGCATTTTGTGGTTGTTCATAAAGTTGCATTAATAAACGCATTTCTTTACTGATTGTCCACAAAATTAAACTGTGAGGTTCACCTGATTCGACTAAATACTGGAAAATCTTGATGGATTGATTTAAGTTGCCTGAAATCAGACTATCACTTAAGTCAAATGTGCTATATCTGGATTGGTCTTGTAAACAGGCTTGTAGATGATCAATCAAAATGGTTTGTTGATCAGGAAAAGTGTCTGCGACCCGCATCAAACTGTTTTTTGCTGCAAGTAAATTATGTTCATGATGTAGTTCTAACCAGTTCCATGCATCCTGATTAAGCTGAATTCCGGTTTTTTCAGCTTCTGCCATTAAAATTCTTTGACGATCTTGAGGGTAGTTTGCAGTGAGTTGAACAACAACGCCATTGGCTTCAATGACCTGAAAAAAACTGGATTTTAAACTTCCAGAATCTTGCTTAGGCATAATGATTACAAGTAAATTATGTTCATTTTCTTGTATATATTGTTTCAGTTGCTTCAAGCCATTTGCGTCAGGTTTAATATTTCCATGTACTTCTATGGCTAGATTTTGTGAGAAAAGCGATAGGCTATTTAAAGCATTAAAAACATTTTTCCAGTCATTTACATTATTTAGATCATAGCGCTGACGCTCAATTTCATTGTTTTGCCAGTTCTTACGAAATGCATCTAACAGGTTTTGTTCAAGTAAGGGTTCTTGACCATGCATAATCCAGGCACCACGCGCCTCATGGACGCGTTTTAGGGCTTGTAAATAGTCAAGTTTCATCGTGAATAACTAATTTATTGTGCAGCAGGAGATGAAGACACTGCAGGTATAGTTGTGTTTACCTGTGCTTTAGGTAAGCGGTTTGCTGAAATCTGTCGGCTCACTTGCTGAGCAACATCATCAATTAAGATCTGTTGTAGATATTTCTCTTGCTGATCATCAGTATTGACTGTTGCAACATCATATTGATAACTGCGTGAAGCGGTTACAGTACGTGGCATGGTTACTGGATTGCCTTGTTGATCTTCGATTTGGAAAGTTACAGTTAAACGTAAAATGGTTTCAATTAACTGACCACGTAGCTCATGACGCAAAGGTGTGTAACTAAGTACGCGTAGTACATAAGCATCAGGGTTTTTGCTGAGCTGCACACCTGTTGCAGTTAAATACACACTGAGTTTGGATTCGAGTTCTTCTGCTTCATTTGGAATTTGAAGATTTAGTTTTGTATAGACAAGAGGTGTTGCTGTAGGGTTAGTCCCTTTTAAGTGAAAACCACACCCAACTAAACCTGCGCTTAAACCTAAAGTTAAAACAACAGCTGCAAAACGTTGGACTAAGTGCATGAATATTCCTCTAATCAAATACTCCACTTTTTATGCGAAGTAATACTCGAATTTTTGAATCTTTTCAATTTTAAAGTTAAAGCACATTGTTGACAATGTGCTTTATCAATCTCCCTCTATGAAGCAATGCCTCTTGGCCTTAATAAAGAGAGGAACTTTGATCCCGATTACAAGATAAAAAGCTCCTCTTTTAAAAGAGGGGATTGGAGATTAAATTTTGTTAAAAATTTAAACCACCAGATTCACTAATTTATTTGGTACGACAATTTCCTTCTTGGTTGGACCAGTCAAGAATTGTTGCACTTCTGGTAAGGCTTTTGCTTGTGTCAATAGTTCGTCTTTAGAAATATCTACAGCAACTTCTAATTTACCACGAAGCTTGCCATTTACTTGTACCACAATTGTTTGCGTATTACGTGTTAAGGCAGATTCGTCAACAGCTGGGAATAATGTTTGAGTTAAATCAATACCGAATTCAGCTAATAAAGTCTGGCTTAAATGTGGAGCAAATGGGGCAAGAAGAGTTAATAACGTTGTAATTGCTTCACGCTCTACTGCTACATCTTGATCTGATTTTGCTTCGAATTTAGTTGTCGCATTTAACAGTTCCATTAAAGCTGCGATAGCAGTATTAAATGCATGACGGCGTTCAATGTCATCACCCACTTTTTGAATGGTTTCATGTGTTTTGCGACGTAAATCCTGCGCATCTTTTGAAAGACTTGCTGTGTCGATCTGTGTTGCTGCATTTGCCTTATCAAGGAATGAATAAGTTAAACGCCAAACACGTTTTAAGAAACGGTTAGAACCCTCAACTCCAGCATCAGACCACTCTAGAGACTGATCAGGTGGTGCTGCGAACATCATGAATACACGGGCAGTATCCGCACCATACTGGTCAATAATGGCTTGTGGGTCGATACCGTTATTCTTCGATTTCGACATTTTTTCCTGACCGCCAATTACAACTTCCTGACCATCACCTTGATATTTTGCAGAAATAATTCGCCCTTTTTCATCTCGTTCAAGATCAATATCGGCAGGATTGAACCATGTTTTTTTACCTGAGGCATCTTCACGATAGAAAGTATCTGCAAGTACCATGCCTTGAGTTAACAGGTTGGTAAATGGCTCATTACCTTGGACTACACCCTCATCACGCATTAATTTGTGGAAGAAGCGAGCATAAAGCAAGTGCAAGATTGCATGTTCTACACCGCCGATATATTGGTTTACTGGTAACCAGTTTTGAGCTGCTTCAGGCTTGACCATTCCACCAGTAAAGTCAGGTGATGCATAACGTGCATAGTACCAGGATGACTCTACAAAGGTGTCCAGAGTGTCTGTTTCACGACGTGCATCGCCACCACAGCAAGGGCATTTCGTTTCATAGAATTCAGGCATCTTATTTAATGGATTACCTGATCCATCTGGAACGACATCAGTTGGTAAAATCACAGGGAGCTGATCTTCTGGAACTGGCACTTGTCCACATTTTTCACAGTTGATCATTGGAATAGGGCAACCCCAATAACGCTGACGAGAAACGCCCCAGTCACGTAAACGGAATTGAACTTTTACATTTGCAAGACCTTGCGGTTCAAGTTTTGCCAAAAATGCATCAAATGCACCTTGTAGGTCTAAACCATCAAATTCGGCTGAATTGATGAGTTTTCCATCTTTTGAACCGTACCATTCCTGCCAGCTCTTAACATCATAATCTGCATCGTCTTTAGTTTTTGCATCAATTACCTGCTTGACAGGGAGGGCATATTTATTTGCAAACTCAAAGTCACGTTCATCATGAGCAGGTACAGCCATTACAGCACCAGAGCCGTAAGACATTAAGACATAGTTTGCGATCCAGACAGGAATTTCTTCACCTGTTAATGGATGCTTAACGGACAAACCAGTTGCCATACCCTTTTTCTCAGCTGTCGCAAGATCAGCTTCGGCAACTGAACCCATACGGCATTCTTCAATAAATGCTTTAAGTTCTGGGTTGTTTTCTGCCGCTTTAAGTGCAATAGGATGTTCTGCTGCAACTGCAACATAAGTTACACCCATTAATGTGTCAGCACGTGTTGTAAATACAGTCAGACCATCTGCATAAACTTCAATATTTGCCGATGGAAAGGTAATTTCCATCCCTTGCGAACGACCAATCCAGTTCCGCTGCATGGTCAAGACTTGTTGTGGCCAACCTTCTTTTAGCGTATCCAGGTCATCTAATAATTCTTGCGCATAGTCTGTGATGCGGAAGTAATACATCGGAATATCACGTTTTTCAACCAGAGCACCAGAACGCCAGCCACGACCATTTTCAACCTGCTCATTGGCAAGTACAGTTTGGTCTACTGGATCCCAGTTTACGGTTGAAAGTTTGCGATAAATCAGACCCTTTTTATAAAGCTGTACAAATAACCATTGTTCCCAGTGATAGTACTCTGGTGTACATGTTGCAAACTCGCGATCCCAATCGATAGACAAACCAAGTTTTTTTAATTGATTACGCATGTAGTCAATATTTTCAAAAGTCCACTTTGCAGGTGCAACTTTATGCGCAATTGCAGCATTTTCAGCTGGTAGACCGAATGCATCCCACCCCATAGGTTGCAGAACAGTTTCACCTTTTAGGCGATGGAAACGGCTAATCACATCCCCGATTGTATAGTTTCGCACATGCCCCATATGCAGTTTGCCACTTGGGTATGGGAACATCGAAAGGATGTAACGATGTGGTCCAGTCACGGTGTCGGCAACTTTAAATGCTTTTCGAGTTTCCCAGTCTTGCTGGACATTTGGCTCAATCGCACTTGCTTGATATTCGGGGTCAATGTGAGGAGTAGTCATAAACGTATATATGTCAGAACAATGGTTAAAAAGTTTGTTGCACAGCATAGCGCAAAATACACCTAAAAGTGAATTTTGCGACCAGCATATTTATTAAAAAGTTAGAAATATAGACAAAGTCTCTAGTTTATGGCAGATATTTGAGGGGTAATACTCGTCGAAACAGTATTTTTCTCAGGTTGAACAGGCACTTTAGGTGGTATTGTTTGGGATAGAGGCGGTGTAATGGCTTGTTCATTTACTGTCTGTGGCTGGTTTTCTTTTTCTAAAGGTGGTGCTGATGTTTCCTGATGGGGAGCACCGTCAGTTTGATTGGTTTTTTTCCAGCCTTGTGTTTGGACTTTACTTTTATTTTTTGCATTCTTGGGAGGTGGGCTTTTTGTGTAATGTGTTGAACCATTTTGATCAACCCACTTATAAAAATCTTCAGCATGCGTGAAACTTATACTGATATATAAAAAAACAATAATATTACTGGTGAATAAAAATAATAATTTGAATGAGTTCCTCATTTTACTTTTCCCCAAAAAATAAAAAATGTATCAATACGCTTTACNAATTCATTATGAGTANGATGAACGCTATAGAATGGATTTGATTATAACTTAATCAAATCCATATATGGGAGAGGGATTTCTTACATAATTTTATTTACTTATAAGTTATTGAAATATTTTTTATAAATGGCCTAAAAAAAAGGAATGGTTTAAAAAAGCACCGTTTGATAAATAAACAAAAAAAAGCCAGCCTTAAATCTTGACAATAGGGACGTAAACAACAAAAATGCAACTTTAGTTTTGTATATTTATCTCGATCACCCTTCGAATAAATATCATGGCAAGCAATAACATTTCTCTAAGCCGAGAGATGAACCTTACTAAAGTATGTTTATCCCAGCATATTTTTGTTGTTAATGTAGCTTAAACAGCTATGTGATCAGAATATTTTCTATTGCTGCAAAAACTTCGTAACATGTGTGTTATAACAGAACACGCAATCAATGAATGAAAGCACGAATTATGCCTCCCATAAGCTCGTGTAGAAAAAGATTAGGGTGAATTACGTTGGAACTTTTATCTGGTGGTGAAATGCTCGTTCGTGCATTAGCGGACGAAGGCGTTGAACATGTTTTTGGATATCCAGGCGGCGCAGTATTACATATTTATGATGCGCTATTTAAGCAAGATAAAATTCAGCATTATCTGGTGCGTCATGAGCAAGCTGCTGGTCATATGGCAGATGCTTATTCTCGTGTCACAGGTAAGACAGGCGTGGTTCTGGTCACATCAGGCCCAGGTGCAACCAATACAGTAACTCCTATTGCTACAGCTTATATGGACTCCATTCCAATGGTTGTCCTGTCTGGTCAGGTTGCATCACATTTAATTGGAGAGGATGCATTTCAGGAAACAGATATGGTTGGTGTTTCCCGTCCTATCGTGAAACATAGTTTCCAGGTGCGTCATGCGAGTGAAATTCCTGCAATTATTAAAAAAGCATTTTATATCGCTTCATCTGGTCGTCCAGGACCAGTGGTTGTTGATATTCCTAAGGATGCTACAAATCCTGCAGAAAAGTTTGCTTATGAATACCCGGAAAAAGTGAAGATGCGTTCTTATCAGCCACCGCATCGTGGTCACTCAGGTCAAATTCGTAAGGCAATTGATGAATTGATCAATGCAAAACGCCCAATTATTTATACTGGTGGTGGTGTGGTTCAGGGCAATGCTGCTGGATTATTAACTGAGCTTGCACATTTATTAAATTATCCAGTCACCAATACATTGATGGGGTTGGGCGGTTTTCCTGGCGATGATCCTCAGTTTGTAGGTATGCTCGGGATGCATGGTACTTATGAAGCGAATATGACCATGCATAATGCTGATGTGATTTTAGCTGTAGGTGCGCGTTTTGATGACCGTGTAACCAATAATCCCGCTAAATTCTGCCAAAATGCAAAAGTTATTCATATCGATGTAGATCCTGCAACGATTTCAAAAACGATCATGGCACATATCCCGATTGTGGGCGCTGTTGAACCTGTGCTTCAGGAAATGCTGGTTCAGTTGAAACAGATGAATGTTTCAAAACCGAATCCGGAAGCTATTGGTGCTTGGTGGTCGCAGATTAACGAATGGCGCAAAGTTCATGGCTTGAAATATGAACAGCTTTCTGATGGTACGATGAAACCACAAGAGGTTGTTGAGGCTTTATATAAAGTCACGAATGGTGATGCCATTATTACCTCTGACGTTGGTCAACATCAGATGTTTGGTGCACTTTATTATAAATATAAACGCCCTCGTCAGTGGATCAACTCTGGTGGTTTGGGAACAATGGGTGTTGGTTTGCCATATGCAATGGCTGCAAAGCTCGCCTGTCCTGATCAGCAAGTTGTATGTATTACAGGTGAAGCATCTATTCAGATGTGTATCCAAGAGCTTTCTACATGTAAGCAATATGGCTTGAATGTAAAAATTCTATGCTTGAATAACCGTGCTTTGGGTATGGTTAAACAATGGCAAGACATGAATTATGAAGGTCGTCATTCTAGTTCATATGTTGAGTCTTTGCCTGATTTTGCAAAACTGATGGAAGCTTATGGTCACGTAGGTATCCAGATTGATCATGCTGATGAGCTTGAGTCCAAGCTTGCTGAAGCAATGGCAATCAATGATAAATGTGTATTCATCAACGTTATGGTTGATCGTACTGAGCATGTATATCCAATGCTTATTGCTGGTCAGTCGATGCAAGATATGTGGTTAAGAAAAGGGGAGCGTACTAAATGAGACATATAATTTCTGTGCTCGTTGAAAACGAAGCTGGTGCGCTTTCTCGTTTGGTTGGTTTATTTTCTCAGCGCGGTTATAACATTGAGACTTTGAATGTAGCACCCACTGAAGATCCAACACTCTCACGTCTAACATTGACGACTTATGGCGATGAACACAAAATTGAACAAATCACCAAGCAGCTCAACAAGTTGGTTGAAGTTGTAAAAGTTGTAGATTTGTCTGAAGGTGCACACATTGAGCGTGAGTTGATGCTGATTAAAGTGAAAGCTTTAGGTTCGGCACGTGCTGAAATTAAGCGTACAGCTGATATTTTCCGTGCTCAAATTGTGGATGTAACACCAACGACATATACAATTCAAATTGCAGGGACAACTGAGAAAATAGATGGTTTTATTGATGCTCTCGCTGAAAACACCATTCTAGAGGTCGTTCGTTCAGGCGTATCTGGTATCGCTCGCGGCGAGAAAGTATTAACCATTTAATTTTTAACCTTTCGCACCTCTCTCAAAAGGAGAGGGGCTTGTTAAAGAAATTTTTAAACAGTAAATTTCAAACAGGCAGGAAGAAAAAGCATTTTAGCGGAGACAACAATGCAAATTTTTTACGATAAAGACACAGACTTATCTATTATCCAAGGCAAAAAAGTAGCGATCATTGGTTATGGTTCACAAGGCCATGCGCATGCACAAAACCTAAAAGACTCAGGTGTAGACGTGACTGTTGGTTTGCGTGCAGGTTCTACTTCTTGGAAAAAAGCTGAAAATGCTGGTCTTAAAGTTGCTGAAGTACCTGCTGCTGTTGCTCAAGCTGATTTAGTCATGATTTTGACTCCAGATGAGTTCCAGGCTCAACTTTACCGTGATGTTATCGAGCCAAATATCAAAGAAGGCGCAACTCTGGCATTTGCTCATGGTTTCTCTGTTCTTTATAACCAAGTTGTTCCACGTAAAGATCTTGATGTAATCATGGTTGCTCCTAAAGCTCCTGGTCATACTGTACGTTCTGAATTCCAACGTGGCTCTGGTGTTCCAGATCTTATTGCTGTTCATCAAGATGCTTCTGGTAATGCACGTAATGTAGCGCTTTCTTATGCTTCTGGTGTAGGTGGTGGTCGTACTGGTATTATTGAAACTTCATTCCGTGAAGAAACTGAAACCGACTTGTTCGGTGAGCAAGCAGTTCTTTGTGGTGGTGCTGTTGAACTTGTGAAAATGGGCTTTGAAACACTTGTTGAAGCTGGTTATGCTCCAGAAATGGCTTACTTTGAGTGCTTGCATGAACTTAAGTTAATCGTTGACTTGATGTTTGAAGGTGGTATTGCTGACATGAACTATTCAGTATCGAATAATGCTGAATATGGTGAATATGTGACTGGTCCTGAAGTGATCAATGAACAATCTCGTGAAGCTATGCGTAATGCACTTAAACGTATCCAATCTGGTGAGTATGCGAAGATGTTCATTCAGGAAGGCGCATTGAACTATCCTTCAATGACTGCTCGTCGTCGTCAAAATGCTGCACATGGTATTGAAGTGACTGGCGGTAAATTACGTGCGATGATGCCTTGGATCCAGGCGAACAAAATTGTAGATAAATCTAAAAACTAAGTTTTAGATTTTCATAAAAAAGCCTGCTAATATTAGCAGGCTTTTTACAAAACTATTTGATATATTTCACAAAAAAAATGAGCTTAACTTGATAAAATAATTATAAAAAAAATATTTCTGGAAATTGAGATGATTTTTTTGTCAAATTGTGTAATTGAATTTAGCCTAAGTAATCAAAGTCATCGTATTTAAATA
>NZ_OOGT01000320.1 GCF_900323515.1 Acinetobacter stercoris
AACCAAAGAGTCATAATTTTACAAATAATAATATTTTATTGCGTTATGTCACACTCTATTTCAGATAAAAATAATTCATAAATTACCAATTTGCATAAATGCTCATTTTTAATATTTTTTATGATTATTTTAATCATTCCTTTAAATAAATCTTCATCGAATGGTTTGTCTAATCTTAATTATCACCTAAAATAGCCGCATTCTTTATTACCAGCTCAGACCTATTAATGATTCAACTCGATCAAGTTTCTTTACGCCGCGGTGGACGCATTCTATTTCAAAAAGCGTCTATGCAAATCCATCCTGGTTGGAAAGTAGGTCTTACTGGGGTTAACGGTGCTGGAAAATCCACATTATTCGCCGCACTTTTGGGCTCATTGACCCCAGATGAGGGAACATTATCCCGTCCTCAAGTCTGGACTGTTGCACATATGGCTCAAGAAGTGAAAGCTCTAGATATGGCTGCAATTGATTTTGTTTTGTCAGGAGATGAAGAATATTGGGATATTCAAGCAAAACTAGACCATCCCGACCAACTTAGCGACAATGATTTAGCTCATTTACATGGTCGTTTTGATGAAATTAACGGCTATTCCGCACCAGCCAAAGCGGCACAGCTCATGGCTGGCTTAGGTTTTATGGAACATCAAAACCAGCTTTTAGTTTCAAGCTTTTCTGGTGGATGGCGTATGCGATTAAATCTTGCACGTACGCTAATGAGTCGTTCAGACCTTTTACTACTGGATGAACCAACCAACCATCTAGATTTAGATGCAATATTATGGTTAGAAGACTGGCTTAAAGCTTATGCCGGTACACTCATTTTAATTTCACATGATCGCGATTTTCTGGATGCTATCACTGATCATATTTTACATATCGAAAATGCTGAACTGACTCTATATACAGGAAACTATTCAACTTTTGAAACGACACGAAGTGAACGTCTGGCACAACAGCAACAAGCCTATGAAAAACAATTAGAAACACGCGCACATTTACAAAAATATATTGACCGCTTTAAGGCTCAAGCAACCAAAGCCCGTCAGGCTCAAAGTCGTATCAAACAGTTAGAACGTATGCAACTACTCGCTCCTGCTCATGTCGATACACCTTTTACATTCAGTTTCCGTGAACCTACAAAAATGAGTTCTCCATTGTTAACACTGGAACATGTTGATATTGGTTATGGCAGCAAACTCATTGCAACTGATGTTAATTTACAGATTACCCCAAGCAGTCGTATTGGCTTACTCGGAATGAATGGTGCGGGCAAGTCTACATTGATTAAATCATTAGTTGGAGATTTACCTTTACTCGCTGGTGAGCGCAATGCTTCAGAACTTTTGAATATAGGATATTTTGCACAGCACCAGATGGATTCACTGGATGATCATGCAAGCCCTATGCTTCAACTTGCCCGCATAGCAGATAAAAAAATTAGTGAAGCAACATTACGTTCCTTTTTAGGAAGTTTTGGTTTTAGTGGTGAACGTATGGATACACCATGTGAAAGCTTCTCTGGAGGGGAAAGAGCACGTTTAGCACTAGCACTCATTGTATGGCAGCGTCCAAACGTATTGATTTTAGATGAACCAACAAACCATTTAGATCTGGATATGCGTCATGCATTAACTATGGCACTTCAAGATTTTGAAGGTGCTGTCGTTTTGGTTTCCCATGAACGTCAACTTATTGCCAGTGTCTGTGATGATTTACTTCTCGTCCATGGCGGCCGATGTACTGAATTTGAAGGTGACCTACAAGATTATGCAAATTGGTTACGTCAAGCCCGTTTAGAAATAATCAAACAAGGCGGACAAACCACACCAATCGTTTCCAAAGTTGCTGAACAAAAGGTACAAATTTCTAAAGTTGATAAAGAAGCTCAACGGAAAGAAGCCGCACGTCGCCGTGAACAAACCCGTCCTATTCGGAAAAATATTGAAAAATGCGAAACACAAATAGAGAAAATCCAGTCCAGATTAGCAGAAATTGAAGAATTATTAACAGATACAACACTTTATGAGGTGCAGCGTAAAGATGACTTACTGAAAATCATGAATGAACAAACTGATTTAAAAAATAAACTGGGGCAAGCTGAAGAACAAATGCTTGAATTAATGATGCAATTAGAAGAGCTAGAAAGCTCATTTGATTAAAAATCATAAAATTAAAACTGCCTTTATGGCAGTTTTTTTATATCAAAAAAATGCAGCTCGATAATTTTTTATACCTTCCAAATAATATTTAACTCATCTGTTAAATATTTAAATAAATTGATCATTAAGTAACACAAAACTCTATTTTGTACTCTAAATAGCGACTTACATCTTCTGAAAATTTTCAAAAAAACTCATAAAATTTAGTTATAGGTTTATTTGTATACCGCGTGGAACATTTTTATATCGTTCTATTTTTAACACAATAAATTATGTTAATTTTAAGATAAATTTAATAATCAACACTCCTTATGAGTAACACAACTGCACATAAAAAATTATCCACAAGAGAATAATAGTTAAATCATAGGATCAATATAATAAAGTCCAATGCACTTATTGTGGATAACTATATTTAAATTCAAATACTTCANATTCACTATACAGTCTATAAAT
>NZ_OOGT01000321.1 GCF_900323515.1 Acinetobacter stercoris
ATATAAGGTATAAAGTCGCACCTACAATAGACATAGTAAATCCTGATTTATGGTATCNACCAGAACATAAAAAACAGTTAGAAATTTTATTAAGAACTATTGAAGAAATAGTAGATCAGGAAGAAAAAGCTTTTTTTAAAATTTGTTTCTCTTCTCTTACTAAAAAAGTTAGTTTCGCTGATCCTGCGATTAGTGTTCCAGTTCGCCTAAAAACTAAAGAGAAGTTTTCCCCTACAATAAATGCACGAATTAATAAAAGGTTGGATTGGATTAAAAGTGCTAATATTATTCAAGAATTTAATATTATTGTGGATGCTAACATTGAGCGAGTAATAGAAACAAATAATAAATATCCAAATCGTTCCACTGCTAAACAAGTTGGTATTGATGCAAGATCATTATTTACCAATCTTAATGATTCAATACCAATGCCAGATAATTCTGTCCCTTTAGTCATTACATCTCCACCTTATGGAAGTGCACAAAAGTATGTCAGAGCATCTAGTCTGTCTCTAAACTGGTTAGAACTTGCTTCTCCCAAAGAACTTCGCTCTTTAGAAGAAAAATCAATTGGGAGAGAACATCTAAGAAAGACACCTTTACATTTAGAAGAAAGTAATCTGCCTGAAGATTATGTTCAGCTCCTTAAAAAAATTGCTCATAAAAATGAACTGAGAGCTAGGATTACTCAAAAGTATCTAATTGAAATGTCTCAAGTTGTTGATGAAATTGCCCGAGTGACAGCACCTAATGGGCGTGTTATATTTGTACTAGGTAATAATCAAGTTTGTGGTGAAACACTAAGAAATGATAGATTTATCATTGAATGTTTCCAAAAACATCATCTAAAACTTAAATTAATTTTAATTGATGACATTAAATCAAGAGGTTTAATGACTAAACGGAATCGAACAGCATCTGTAATTTCTCGTGAAACGGTTCTAGTTTTTGAAAAATAGAAGAGTGTATTCCATGAGTATTACTTATTGTATGTAATCAGCTTGCAGCAAACTATGGATATTTTAATTTTTTAAAGGAAGATATGTTGAGACCTGACTTTCAACCTAAATTAGAAGCCTATAAAAACCAGCTCATGAAACTTAGCTCTCATGCTTGGGATTATGATAAGAAATGGCCAGAAATAGAACAATGGCTTAGTAATTTTACTGGTCGCTGTTTTCCAAAAGAGGAAGAATACCTATTAGCCCTGCATTTGCTTACACACTTTATCTATTTTGGTAATTCAACTATTAGAGAAATGCTTAAGGCTTGCTATGAAGAGCAATTTATTATTCCTTTAAAACAAGAAATACGTAAAGCAAATGGCGATACCACTGATATTAATTTGATCAACAGTTTATTAATTCAAGAGATCAACAAAACTCTCTTTATTGGTGCTGGGAATCCCTCTGAGAGCGGAGCACATTTGCTTTATTTTTTCAGACAAATGAATAATTTATCAAAAGAAAGGTTTTCTGACTTCTATGGAGCATTTTATAAGGATCAAATTTCAAATGAACTCCATCCACAATCAACTTTAATTAATAGGTATATTTTTTTTGACGATTTAGTTGCATCAGGTACCCAAATAACAGGCTATTTAAAAGATCGTTTGATACAAATTCGAGCTACTAATCCTTCAATCAAGCTCCAATTTATGTGTCTTTTTGCTACAACTGCTGGACTAGAAGCCCTAAATACCGTTGAAATGTTCAATGGGAATGCTCATTGCTTATTTCATTTAGATGATTCCTATAAGGTATTCAGTAAAAAATCTAGGAATTTTAAGTCACTGAGAAAACCTAGTCGTAGAAAACTTAAAAAATTCTGTCAGGTCTATTCAACATATTTAGGCTTTGAGGAGCCACATAAATTAGGCTATAAAAATTGTCAATTGATGATTGGATTTTCATATAACACCCCTGACAATACTTTGCCAATATTCTGGGCAAAACACCCAGTTTATTGGACACCAGTTTTTGCTAGATATAGCAAAATATATGCTTGAGGCAATTATGAATTCTGTAAACCCTTTTGGTTCTCTTCGCGCAGCGGAATACACGGATGAACAAATAAATCACTTATGGGTTGATTTTGAGTATGATATTAAGTCCTCTATTTTAGATTTATCAGGTGCAACACCAAAATATATTTTCGGAGGAAAGGGGTCTGGTAAAACTCATATTCTTAGATATTATTCATATCTTGTTGCTAGACAACGGCAGGATAAATTAACGGGTGTAGAAGTCTTAGAGCAGCTGGGTGCACTTACTATTTTTTATAGATGTAATCACTTTGGGGCTTCTAAATTTGATTCTTTACCTGAAAACTTGAAACAAATAATCTTTCAAGCATATGTAGAATTAACTTTGTTTGAAGCAGTGGTCGAATGTTTAATTGATATTAAAAATACTACGACTGATTTAGCTTATAATGACGAAGATTTTCTAGCCGAAATTCGTAGAAATATTGGTCATGATTCTTTAAACTTAATACAAGATCTTGATAGTTTACGAGTATGGATTTTTGAACATAGAGTTCTAATTGATAGAAACTTGAATAAATTTATTTTTATTAAAAAAGTTGAGCTTTTTGAGTCAATATTATTG
>NZ_OOGT01000322.1 GCF_900323515.1 Acinetobacter stercoris
TCATTAGCTTATCTTTATTAGACCAGCGATTGTACTTTTTAAAAATTGAGTTTGGATTACCAAAAACCTCGGGTAAATCTCTCCAAGGGCATCCTGTTCTAATACGATATAGGATTGCCTCAAAAAAATTTCTCAAATTTGATTTGAGATAAATATTAAAATTGCGGAGAATAGCTTTTAACTTAGACCAGTGTTGATCATTCAACATTGTACGAGGCATAGCGAGTAGTGAATTTGGTTTGGCGATTGAATTTTACTATCTCGCTATTTTTTTATACAGCAAATGTCAACAGACCCTATTCAATCCATCTCGGTTTGAGTGAATCAGAATCTATAGTCGACTTTTCAATCAATATAATAAACCCAGTTACGGATAAGCCAAAGATTTAATCACATGAATTTTAGGCTTATTCTTTTGGCAAAGTTGATACGCACATAGTGAAGAAAATACGCCTGCTAAAAAACCAGCAATCGAATGATGTTTACTCGTAACTAAGTGATATTTTTCTTTCAATAATCCTATCAATGTTTCAATTCTGTTACGTTGTCGTAGATGAAATTCATCAGAAAATGGCAATAAGGTCACTCTCATATTTTTTTCTTGGATAAGTCATTAAATCAATGCCTTGCTCTTTAAGTGTTTCTTTCAATGGTTGGCTAATGTAGCCTCTATCACCATAGACCGTTGCTGATAAGCCATTCACTAAATCCTCAACTTTTTTAAGATCAGCAATATGTCCGTTTGATAAATCTGAATTTACAATTTCACCCTCTTGATTCATCAACAAGTGTAATTTGCAACCATAAAACCAGCCCATCGTACTTTTACCACGAGAAGCAATCTCATCTAAAGCATGATGACCTTTAGGTATTCTTTTATTTTTACAAACAGGTAAAGGTGTTGAATCAATCCATAAATATGAACTTTCATCTTCTTGGCTCAACGCATAAAGCAAAGCATGAATAGCAAGTTGGTGCTGATTGATGAGGATAATCAGGTTTTTATAACAAGGCAAGTCTTTAAAGAGTTTGCTTTCAAACTGACAAAGCAAGTTAAAAAACATCTTAAAATTATGTACTTGAGATGTTTTGTAGTAGATGGAGATAGCCACAATTTCTGATAAAGATAGCGTTGCTTGTCTGATACGTTGACGTTTGTTTTCTTGCTTGAGAAATTGCCAATAGATGGGTTCAAATTTTTTGAAAAAATCATCAACAATACAAAAAATTTCTGTAAAATCGTACATGGTAGTTAGAGCCTTTAGGTTGTGTCGTAACTTTCTAAATGGCTCTAACTACCTTTTTTTCAAGGGCTTTTCTTATCCGTAATTCGGGTTATATAAGCACGGTCAGCGTATCAATCATTTTGCTGATACCCCTTTGCAGATGCAACCAGTAAAAATTGAGGTGATACGAACACGCTATCGCTGTTCTGAATGCAAAAGCATGATTACCCATCAACTCAGCTTCTTGGATGAAAAACGTAGAGCGACCCATCGGCTGATTCAGCAAGTACGCAAGCGTTGCTTAGATCGAACCTTTACGCAGCTTGCCGAAGATACGGGTGTAGTCGTGAACACCATTAAAAACATTACGCTCGATTTCGTGGAGGAATTAGAACGAGATATTAAGTTTGAAACTCCAACGATTATGGGTATTGATGAACTTAAATTGATGGGAACATATCGCTGTGTCATCACCAACCTTGCTATGAACAGCTTATATGATATGTTGCCTGAAAGAACTCAAGATACATTGATACCATACTTCGCCAAACTGCCTGATGCAGAAAAAGTAGAATGGATTTGTAGTGATATGTGGCGACCCTTCAAAAAGTCATTCCGTCTGCACCTACCAAATGCCAAGTTGGTTATTGATAAGTTTCATGTAGTGAGAATGGTAAGTGAAGCTTTAGACACTGAACGTAAAGCTTTACAAAGTAGTTTGGATCGTGATGCCCGACTGAATATGAAAAAACATTTACGGTGGATACTGCTTAGACGACCAAATTCATTGACCGAAGATCAACAAAGAATTTTAGGAAATTTAGAAAAATGGCATCCTGAATTTAAGGAAGCTTATGACCTCAAAGAGCAGTTTTATAATATTTATGAAGCAACAACCAAAGACAATGCCATACAAAGGTTTCATGAATGGGAAAGTAGTATTCCCAAATATTTAAAGTCTTTTCGTGATGTTGCTAAAACTGTGAATAATCACTTTGAGGATATATTCACCTATTGGGATGCGCCAATAAGAATTACCAATGCTTATACTGAGGGGCATAATGGTATTACAAGAGTAGCGAACCGAATGGGGCGTGGCTATACTTTTGAAGTGCTTCGAGCAAAAATGTTATATAACAAAGTGGCTCGATCTATTACAACTTTAAAGACTCCATCATCTTCATTAAAATCAACCGAAGGTTATGAGGGTTTAACTGCATTTCCAACCAAGCAAGAGAATACTAAGTTGGAATATGGCGCTTATATTCC
>NZ_OOGT01000389.1 GCF_900323515.1 Acinetobacter stercoris
GTATTTAGCCATTTTTTGTTTATTATTTATCTATTTATAAATAAAAAACTGCTTTTACATTTATAAATTTATCGTAGAATCTCAAAAAATTGAACCATTAAAAGATATATTTTCCCCTTTCACGAGTTCTTGATCGAATCTAAAGGATTTATTTCCTGTCTAAATCTTTTTCTGTTTCCAACAGCAACTTTGGTTCAGGCCTAGTACAAAGCCAAATTGCGACAATAAACATCGTAAGATTGGTAAATATTTTTACCAAATATGGTGCTTTGGTAAAGAGCATAATGATACCACTGCATAGCATCATCAAACATGCAATCCATTTTGCTTTTCTAGGGACAGTTCCATTCTCACGCCATGCTTTTAGCGTTGAACCATATTTGGGATGATTAAGTAACCATTCATCCATTTGTGGCCAACCCTTTGAAGCTGCCCAAGCTGCCAAGATCAAAAAAACAGTTGTTGGCATACCAGGTAATAATGCCCCGATAAAGCCTAGAATTACGAAAATCACAACTAGACTTCGCCAAAACAATGTTTTCATGCCTGTACTCAAAAAATTGAACTGGAATAGTATAAAATGTTTTTCAAATGAATGTGATTATCAATTTCAACTCATAATGCCATCTATGACAAATATATCTAGCCCGGTTAATTTTTCTGAACCTTGGTTAAAATTTTCTACACCAATCGTTCGTCAGCTTGCATTCTGTATTTCAAGTCCAAATATCATCAGCAAGATTCCCAGCGAACTCGATATTGAATATTCTTTTGAATTACATTCTGATCATTTTTGGTCTGAACAATATAATCAATATCAGCAACGTTTAATCGAACTTGATCAAAACCCAACCGAATTAATTGTTTTTTTAGAATCCCTAAAAAGTACTCGTCTTGGTCTGCGTTTTGAATATCTGCTTTGGTTCTGGTTACAAGATCATCAATACCATTCATTTAAATTATTAGGTCATAGTATCCAAATTATTCAAGGTGCTCACACTTTAGGTGAAATTGATTTCTTAATATTGAACACCACATCCCAACAGATAGAGCATTGGGAAGTTGCATTAAAATACTATCTTGCAGAAAACGATTTCGATTTAAAATCATGGTGTGGCCTGAATCGCAGTGATACCTTACATAAAAAACTGAATCATTTTACACATCAACAATTTCAATTTAATCACGTGAACAATCATTCAATAAATAAGCGTTTTTCAATATTAAAAGGACAACTTTATTTACCCCGTTTTTCTAATAGCCCTATCCCTAATTGGGTAAATACTCAGCGACGTTTAGGAACCTGGGGAAGCCAGCCATTATTTGAATTTTATCGTTTAAAACGTTCCGAATGGATTTGCCCAGATCCACAACATACTGTAAATTCATCATTTTTTTGGACAAATGGTTTGTATCATGCATGTTCTAAAGAGGAATTTTATATGTTTAGGAATATAAATT
>NZ_OOGT01000325.1 GCF_900323515.1 Acinetobacter stercoris
CAATAGGACTGTTTTAAAAAATAATTTAATTTTTTTTTTGATTACTTATACAACAAATGTACTTGCAATTTTTGATATAGATTGTTAAAAAAGAACTTAAGAATTACTGATGATTTATAAACACTGTAATCACTTTTTTTTTATTATTTTGAACATTAATTACAATGAAACTTCATTATTTAAATAGAATGAGTCTGTTTTGCCTAAGCTGTTCAACAATCTTGTTGACGTCTAGTCACGTTTTTTCAGGACAAATTTATATTTATGAAGATAAAAATGGCAATAATTTAATTACCAATAAAAAAAGTAATAATACCGAACTCAAAAAAGTAAAAGTTACTTATTATCCTGATAGTAATATTCATACTTATCGTAATTGGGGTAATTCAGAAGCAGCAGTTTTACCAAGTTATAGTAAAAATAAAAATGCATTTGATCACATTATTCGCCAAGCTTCATCGCGTCATGGTGTTTCAGAAGGTTTGATCAAAGCTGTCATGCATACTGAGTCAGGATTTAATGTCAATGCACGATCTCCTGTCGGTGCTCAAGGATTAATGCAACTTATGCCAGCAACTGCACGCCGCTTCAACGTGATAAATGCTTATGATCCTCAGCAGAACATTTTTGCTGGCGCCCAGTATTTAAGCTGGTTAATGAAACGTTTTAATAATAATACCACCTTAGCACTTGCTGCATATAATGCTGGTGAAGGAAATGTCCAGAAGTATGGTGGTATTCCACCATTTAAAGAAACTCAGGATTATGTCAAACGTGTTACCAGCCGTTATAACAATTTATATTCAGATGGCATGAATTTTACCGTAAATAGTAATATAGCATCAAACCAAACTATTGCTCAAAATGAGCAAAATACAAATCTGTATAATACCTCATCAAACAAATCTTATCCTAAACGCAATATCATCGTTGCTGCTGATGGTCGATCTTTTACCGATGCCCCAGGCTCCTACTCTACAACAAATGCGACAGCATCAGCTCGAATCTTTATAGCAAACTAAAATTTAAAACTTTTTATTTAACCTTCATTTTACAAAATGATAGATTACTTTCGATATTTGTTTATTTTTCAAACACAACTTTACTTATTCTTAATCAATATCTGTTTTTTTAAACAAATTTTAATTTTTTAAGTTTATTTTAAGAAAACTATAAAACTTTTTTTAATTTTATCCTTGAAATTTAGATTGCTACACTTCATATTTGAATCCACGATTTTATTTTTTTGAAGTATCCGCTGTATCTTCAATAAAATCTAACTTTTTTAATTTATAAGAGGATTTCTCAATGATGCGGATTGGTTTGTTTTTGCTAACCAACCTCGCGGTACTAGTTGTAGCAGGTATTATTTTATCAATACTTGGTGTAGGTAGTTATCACGGTGCTGGTGGTCTAAACCTAGGCAACTTGCTCGTAATCTGTTTTGTCTTTGGTATGGTGGGATCGCTGATTTCCCTGTTCATGTCAAAATGGATGGCACTCAAAACGACTGGTACTGAGCTTATTGATCCTAATGCTCCACGTAACCAAGCTGAAGTTTGGTTATTGCAGACTGTTGCTGATCTATCACAACGTTCTGGTATTAAAATGCCTGATGTTGGTATTTTCCCATCATATCAATCCAATGCGTTTGCAACAGGCTGGAATAAGAATGATGCGCTGGTATCGGTATCTTCTGGTCTACTAGAACGAATGAATAAAGATGAACTCCGTGCAGTTTTAGCTCATGAAATTGGTCACGTTGCCAATGGTGATATGGTAACACTGGCTTTAATCCAAGGTGTTGTAAACGCCTTTGTAATGTTCTTTGCACGTGTTGCTGGTGATTTCATTGACCGTAACGTGTTCGGGCGTCAAGATGGTGAAGCTCCTGGTATTGCATATTTTGTGATTACTATCGTTTTAGATATTGTATTTGGTATTCTGGCTTCTGCAATTGTGATGTGGTTCTCACGTCACCGCGAATATCGTGCCGATGAAGCTGGTGCACGTTTAGCAGGTAAAGATGCAATGATTGCGGCATTACTTCGCTTACAGCAAGAATCTGAAATGCCAGATCAGATGCCTAAAGAAATGAAAGCATTTGCAATTGCTGAAGGTAAAGAACAAGGATTTAGTCTTGCTGCCCTATTCCAAACGCATCCGAGCATTGAACAACGCGTTGCAGCATTACAGCAATTAAACATCCGTTAATCTACTTGTAACTTTAACACATTGAATTTACTCCAAAGGTCAGCATTATTGCTGACCTTTGTTTTATTGCATTTTTGTTACAAGACAACAAGAGTAATATTTTCAATTCAAAATCACACCATATTAAAAAGAAATTATATTTCAAATATTTACAACAACACCATATCGGAATATTTTTTAAGCAAAATCAATCATTTTAGTTAATATTTTTATTTATTTTAATAGGTTATAAAATACATAACTTTAAGT
>NZ_OOGT01000326.1 GCF_900323515.1 Acinetobacter stercoris
ATATGATCTTATTTTTGTTTTTTACATGTTTTAACAATTATGTGCAAGGCATGAATTTATTTTAAAACGAAAGTTAATATGGATAGCAATTATTGTGAGACTGAAACAGTTACTTTACTTAAAAAAATTATTGGTTTTAAAAATATATAGTCTGATTATGAGATGGTTTTATTTTTAAAATGATCTAATATTTTTTTCATTCCTTCTGATGCCGTCATTTTTAGGCATTGATATTGTTGTGGTATGCGATCATAGTCTGCTTGAGGATCTATGTAATACGCTTCACAGCTGTGTGGAATTTCATGAACGAGTCCAGCGACTGGATAAACAGTTAAAGTTGATCCAATCACGATAAAAATTTCAGCCTCTTGTACAATCTGAATCGCCTGTTCATATGCTGGAACGGCCTCTCCAAACCAAACAACATGTGGGCGCAAAGGGTAGCCGTCTGGACATTTATCATGTTCAAGACTGAGTTCCGATCCATCTATAGGGTAAAATACTTGTGAGTATTGGGCATCTGGTTTAGAACTTTTAGCTAAACGAATATTACCATGTAAGTGCAAAACTTGTGTGCTTCCGGCCCGCTCATGTAGATCATCAATATTTTGGGTTATGACATGAACCTGAAATTTTTGTTCAAGCTCAGCAATGAGCCGATGTGCAAGATTAGGATTGGCATTGATAATATTTTTTCGTCTTTCATTGTAAAAACGTTGAACTAGCTCTGGATTTTTAGCCCAGGCCTCTGGCGTAGCTACTTCCTGAATATCATAATTTTCCCAGAGACCATTAGAATCCCTGAAAGTGCTAATACCGCTTTCAGCACTCATCCCGGCACCAGAAAATATGACTAAGCGTTTCATTTCAACCTCAATACTATTTTACTATCTTATTTATATTAACCATTGAAAAAGGCTTAGCAAGTTGATAAGCCTTTATCATTTTATAAAAAGCTCTAGTCATCATGATGTAGATATTTGGGTTTTCTTGGAAGCTTTGAGCTACAGTAAATACAGATAATTAACATGATAATGACGTAAATAAAGAAAGTGTTTTCATGCCCTATATTTTTAAACTGAAGTGCAACTGCCGGAGCTGAACCACCAAAGATAGCATTACCGACGGCATAAGCAAATCCTACACCTAGAGCACGGACATACGGAGGAAACATTTCAGCTTTGACGATTCCACTAATAGATGTATAAAAGCTTAAAATCATCATGAGGAAAATAAGCAGTAGTGTCACGATAACAGGGGAATAACTGAAATGATGCATTCCAATGACCATGACGGGGTAAATAAAAATTGCTGACAAAATACTAAAACAAAGCATGGATGCACGACGTCCAATTCTATCTGAAAGCATCCCAAACAGAGGCTGTGCGCACATAAATACAAATAGGGCTATAGTCATCATATAGCCTGAAACTTTGTCACTAAATCCTAAACTTGAAATATAAGTTTTTGAATATACAGTAAGTACATAAAAAACTAAGGATCCCGCAGAAGTAAAACCGATAACAAGTAAAAATGGACGCCATTCTTTGGTTAAAACTTCTTTTAGGCTACCTGAACCCTCTTTTTTCGAATCCTCTTCTGTTAAGGTTTCTTTTAGATGACGTCGTGCAAAGAATGAAAGAATCGCAACAACCCCACCAATAATAAATGGAATACGCCATCCACCATCCTGCAGTTGTTCTTTACTCATGAGCGCTAGCAATATCACACCAAGTAGACTGGCTAAAAGTTGACCACCAGATAATGTGACATATTGGAAGGAAGAATAAAAACCACGTTTACCTTTTTGAGCTACCTCGCTCATATATGTAGCAACAGTTCCGTATTCACCACCAACAGAAAGACCTTGAAGTAATCTGACTGCCAGCAAGAGGAAGGGGGCGATCATACCAGCTTGTGTATAAGTAGGTAATGCTGCGAACAAAAAGGAACTGATCGCCATGAGTGTGATGGAGGTAACCATAGAGGTTTTACGACCGTATTTATCTCCAATCCATCCAAATAGCCAACTACCAATAGGTCGCATAAAGAAACTTGCAGCAAAAACACCCCACACATATATGGCTTTTGCTGTTTCACTCATATCTGGGGCTGTCAGGGCGTGTTGAAAATAAATTGCGAAAGAAGCGTAGATGTAAAAGTCAAACCATTCGACCAGATTTCCTGAAGCAGCACCAATGATAGCCTTTACACGGCTGACTTCATCATGAATCTCTGCTTTTCGAGTTGGGGATTGTGTATTCATATATTCCTTGTCTCTGCAACTATATTGATTGTTGTGTGCTGACATCGTGACCACGTTTTATTTTAAGATTGCATTGAATAATTTTTATTCATTTATACAAAATCTATACTAGGACGCCTGAAAATTGCTATGAAAAGAATATGATTCTATTATTGTTTTATTTCTCTATATA
>NZ_OOGT01000051.1 GCF_900323515.1 Acinetobacter stercoris
TAAGATGATTTTTAGGATACGCTTATGAAAACCAATGAATTAAAAATGAAAATAGATCTTTCAAAAGTCGACCTTGTCACTGATTGTCTAAAAGTCTTATCGAATCCTGATCGTCTTAAAATTTTATGTGTTTTGGTAGAAGATGAATTGAATGTGCAGCAAATTGAAATACGCACTAATGTGAGTCAACCGACCTTATCTCAACAACTTACGGTATTAAGAAAAAATAAGCTCGTATCGACACGACGAGAAGGTAAACAGATTTTTTATGAATTAAGGGATATACGTGTATTAAAAATCATGCAAACCTTGTATGACTTATACTGTAGATCTTAAGAGTACCTAAGTTGAATAATAAAAATATTATATTAATTTAACTTTGATTCAGCCAAGTAAGCAGCTATTTGATCTACCGTTGCTCTTGCTGTTCTAGAAATCCCAATGAGTGTAGCGGATGCCATGCCTGTCCACTCCCCATAGCCAACCAACCAAAGGTTATTTACTTTTATAGAGCGTCCATCATTGACTGCAACCGTCTGATCAGGTTCTACCACATCAAGACTTCTTAAATGATTCAGTGAAGCTTTGAACCCTGTACACCAAATCACAGCATCTACAGCTTGTGTTGAACCATTAGCCCAAACAACGGAATGCTCCTCAAATGAGGTAAAAGGCTCTCGACTATGTAGTACGCCACGTTCGCGGGCCTCTTTGACACTGTCTATCATGACAATATCACCCAGACCACCAACGGGTTGATCAATCACACGACCTTCCTGTTGAGCTTTTAAACGTTCAGTTGCCCGAAGAAATAAAACACGCCCATCAACATCATCCGATAAAAATTGAGGTGGTGTTACTGTGACCCAAGTGGTATCTGCAACTTTTGAGACTTCGGCAAAAATTTGTGCCCCTGAGTTACCACCACCAACCACGATCACTTTTTTATTTATAAAAGGCTCTGGATTTACATAATGTGCTGAATGCGTTTGTAATCCTTCAAATCGTTCATGTCCTTCATAATGCGGAATATAAGGCTGACTCCATGTCCCTGTCGCACTGACCACCGCTTTAGCTCGCCAATATTGATCGCCAGCATACACATCTAAATAGCCATCTTTTTGTTCGATATGATCGACATGAACTGGTCGAATAATCGG
Organism: Acinetobacter stercoris; assembly: GCF_900323515.1. GTDB lineage: Bacteria > Pseudomonadota > Gammaproteobacteria > Pseudomonadales > Moraxellaceae > Acinetobacter > Acinetobacter stercoris. Next base: position 1,161 of record NZ_OOGT01000051.1, read on the forward strand.
AAATTGATAGCGTTGCTCGTATGCCGACAAGTAGTCAATCACTTCATTTCGCGTTGGGTAGGTTTGTTCAGTTGTTGGCATCATCCAACCCGACAGCGAACTCCACGTATTAGGAGAAAAAAGACGTAGCGACTGCCAAGCATGGAGCCATGCACCACCTGCCTGAACTTGGTCATCCAGAATAATAAATGGAATTTTCTTACGTTTGAGGAAATAAGCTGTAGCAAGGGCTGCCTGACCACCACCAATAATGACCACATCGACTTCTGCTTGTAATTGAGTCAAAGCTTCTCTCCCATTCTTTATTGTCATCATCAAAATAACGCCCAGTCTGCTCAACAGACTGGGCGTATTTCATACAATTTTCAAGCATTTAAATGAGCCTTTCAATTGCTCAATTGATCAAGATACTTTTCGGCATCCAAAGCTGCCATACAGCCTGAGCCTGCCGAAGTAATTGCTTGGCGATAAATGCTGTCAGCAACGTCACCCGCAGCAAATACCCCTGCCACAGAAGTTGCTGTTGCATTGCCTGAAGTACCACTTTGTACTTGAATGTAGCCATCACGTAGGTTGAGTTGGCCGTCAAACATACCTGTATTCGGTTTGTGACCAATAGCAACAAATAAGCCCTGAACTTCAACGTCTTGTGTGCTTCCATCCAAAGTTGACTTCAAGCGAACTGAAGTAACACCAGTATTATCACCTAAGACTTCATCAACTTGATTGTTCCAAAGAATACTAATTTTGCCTTCTTTTTCTTTGGCAAAAAGATGATCTTGTAGAATTTTCTCTGAACGCAAATTGTCTCTACGGTGAACTAGAGTGACATGTTCAGCGATATTAGAAAGATAAAGGGCTTCTTCAACTGCTGTGTTACCACCACCCACGACCATGACTTTTTGGTGCTTATAGAAGAAACCATCACAAGTTGCACATGCACTGACACCTTGACCCATGAATTTAGCTTCAGATTCAAGACCCAAGTATTGTGCTGTCGCACCTGTTGCAATAATCAGTGCATCACAAGTAAATTCTTCCATGTCGCCTTTTAGTACAAATGGACGGACACTTAAATCAACTTCATTGATGTGGTCATACACAATCTCTGTGCCAAAGCGTTCAGCATGGGCTTGCATTCGTTCCATAAGTACAGGACCAGTTAAACCTTCTGGGTCGCCCGGCCAGTTATCTACCTCAGTGGTCGTTGTTAATTGACCACCAAGTTGTATACCTGCAATCAATGTAGGTTTTAAGTTTGCACGTGCTGCATACACAGCAGCACTATAACCCGCAGGCCCTGAACCTAAGATCACTAATTTAGAATGTCTCTTTTGCATTTCTGATCACCTAAAGTTTATAAGCTACGTTGATTGACACGCTTAGATAATTCTTCTGCCGACTCTTTTCGTTCTGAATAACGATTTGTGAGGTACTGACTCTGCCCACGCGTCAGCAAAGTGAATTTATATAACTCTTCCATGACATCAACAATTCGATCATAAAAAGCTGAGGGTTTCATGCATCCATCTTCTTCAAACTCTAAAAAAGCTTTAGGAATAGAGGATTGGTTTGGAATGGTGATCATGCGCATCCAACGGCCTAAAATACGCATTTGATTGACGCTATTAAAAGACTGTGAACCGCCACTCACCTGCATCAAGGCCAAAGTCTTGCCTTGTGTTGCTCGAATCGCACCACCAGCCAATGGAATCCAATCAATCTGCGATTTAAAGATTGAACTCATTGAATCATGACGTTCAGGTGAACACCACACCATGCCTTCCGACCATGCCAAAAGCTCATGTAGTTCTTTGGCTTTTGGGTGTTCCATATCTGCATCTTCAGGTAAAGGTAAACCTTTAGGATGAAAGATTTTTACTTCGGCACCAAACTGCTCCAAGATACGCCCTGCTTCCATCACTGCCAATCGGCTGTATGAACGCTCACGGTTTGAACCATACAGCAGTAAAATACGTGGTGGATGATCTAGCGCTTTGGCCTGTACTTTTTCTAAAGTAGGTTGATCCAAAAGATTCATATCTACATTTGGGAGAGTCATAGAAATTACACCTTTGCTTTAAAAAACTTTTTTCTGAGCCACAATGACACGCTCACTAAAGCAATCAACACAGGTACTTCAACCAGTGGACCAATCACCGTCGTGAATGCGACAGGTGAAGCCAAACCAAAGGTTGCAATCGCGACAGCTAAAGCGAGTTCAAAGTTATTTCCCGCGGCAGTAAATGAAATAGCTGTGGTTTTAGCATAGTCGTTCCCCATCCACTTACTCATAAAGAAGCTAATGAAAAACATCACAATAAAGTAAATCGTCAATGGAATCGCAATACGCAAGACATCCATCGGCAAGCTCACTACATCGTTTCCTTTAAGGCTAAACATCGCCACAATCGTGAATAATAAAGCCAGTAAACTCAGCGGACTAATCTTAGGTAAAAAGGTATTTAGATACCAAGCCAAACCTTTAGTACGAACCAAAATAAATCGGGTCATAAAGCCAAGAAAAAATGGAATTCCTAAATACACCAGTACCGCATGGGTAATGGTCCAGAAATCAACGTTGATCACCTGTCCTGCAATACCTAAATAGGGTGGTAGGAAGGTCAGGAACAACCAAGCATAGGTACTGAAGAATAAAATCTGGAAGATACTGTTAAAAGCCACCAATGCAGCAACATACTGGTTATCACCACAGGCCAAACCATTCCAAACCAAAACCATGGCAATACAGCGTGCTAAACCAATCAAGATCAAGCCTGTCATGTATTCAGGATAGTTATGCAGGAAGATGATCGCTAAAACAAACATCAAAACAGGCGCGATAAGCCAGTTTTGTACTAAGGAGAGTGTCAGTGTTTTCTTATCTTTGAATACCTGTGGCAAAGTGGCATAGTTCACTTTTGCTAAAGGTGGATACATCATCAAAATCAAACCGATTGCAATCGGAATATTGACTGAATCCACACTCATTTTATCCAAAGCCACTGAGGCTTGCGGAAAGAACACACCGATCGCAATGCCTAACGCCATGGCAATGAAAATCCATAGCGTGAGGTTACGATCTAGAAAGGATAATCTTTGTTGAGCCATGATATTCTCATTCAATATGCGAAATTTGATTAATCGCGGCTATCAACTCAGGACGAGACATATGCGCTGTATCGAGTGTCAACAATGCATCTAAGCGATGGTTGATATGATCAACGGTAACTTGGAATGCTTTGAGTTTTTCTTCTTTGGGTAAATCTAAATGTGAAGGATCTGCCAGCCCCCAATGTGCTTTGATTGCCCCACCTAGATAAAGCGGACACGCTTCCTGAGCGGCTGAATCACAAACCGTAATCACCACATCAGGTTGATATTGTTCGCAGTCATCAATGGTTTTACTCCACACCCCTTCAGTTGAAAGACCTAAATTTTCCAGAGTTTCAATAGTCAATGGATGTACTTGCCCTGATGGCTTACTGCCCGCACTATAGGCTTTCCAACCCTCTGGGGCACGACTGTTAAAAAGCACTTCTGACAGGATGCTGCGACAGCTATTTCCCGTGCACAAAAAAAGAAATTTCATCTTGTTCTACTCGCAATAACTATTAATTTGCTGAAATGATGGTGCAACTTTTGGCTGTAAATTGGCATTTTTAAGGGTACTAAGTACCTCTAAGCACCAAGTAGGTAAATTTGGATTGAGACTGTAATAGACCCATTGCCCTTGACGTCGATCTTGTAACAGACCTAAAGAACGCAGTAAGGCTAAATGCCGCGAAATCTTGGGTTGGCTGAGTTGTAGTTTTTCAGTCAAATCACAAACACACTGTTCATTATTTCCAAGAACCAACATGACGATATTGAATCGCGTTTCATCAGCCAAACATTTAAAGAAATTGATTTGATCCATACTCTCACTCACTCTGACATATGGATATATCAATATTCACATATATCCATGAAATTTTTATTTCAATCGCTGCCCATTTGCATCCAGCACTTGTTCACCGTCTTCTTTAGTGAAAGCACCCTTTTGTGGGAGAGGTAGAATTTCTAAAACCAGTTCTGATGGACGACTTAAACGAGTTCCTAATTCAGTCACCACGAATGGGCGGTTAATCAAAATTGGGTACTGAAGCATAAAGTTAAGCAGTTTATCATCCGTCCAAACCTCAAGGTCTAACTCTAGATCACGATAAGGATCAACATTCTTACGGATGGCCTCTCTCACAGTTAAACCTGCATCCGCAATCATTTGGATCAGTTCATTTTTAGATGGAGGATTTTTAAGATATTCAATCACTTCAGGTTCAATATTGGCATTACGGATTAACGCCAGTGTATTGCGTGATGTACCACATTCAGGGTTGTGATAAATCTTAACTTTTGGAGTAGCAGACATTTGCTCAAACTCAACAGGATCTTTGAATATACTTATATATGAATAATCATATATATGCAATTCCATATTTTGTTTTTATAAAATCTAGAATTGCATTTTAATTAATTTGTATTAAGATTAAATTAAAGGAAATGGCTATCTTCCTTCTACAAACCGCCACTAACGGCTGATGATACCTACGTTACTCTTATGCAGGGTGCGTAGTTGTGCGCTCTGCTTTTTTCAATGGAGCTGCGCTATGCCGTATCAAATTCTTAAATCTCCTCCCCTTTATTTTTTAATTTTCTCTGTTTAACGAGCAGGGAAAAAGTATGTACATCTCATTATTTTCAATAGGACTTGGTGCTGTTTTAGGTGCTTGGATACGTTGGGGAATTAGTCTTCAATTTAATCACTATTTTCCAAATATTCCTTTAGGCACAGTCCTAGTGAATCTTATTGGCGCATTTGTTATTGGCTTTGCAATCACTTTTTTTGCCAGTAGCTCTTTGAATCCTAATTACAAGTTATTCCTCATTACTGGTTTTTGTGGTGCTTTAACTACGTTCTCAACATTTTCAATGGAAGTTGTTTCTTTACTTCAAAGTGGCAAATTTGAATATGCCATTTTGACAATTACTGTCCATGTTTTAGGTTCATTGCTATTTACTTTGCTTGGCATATTTACCTATCAACTAACGACTATACATTAGTCAGGAGTAGGACTTAATGAACGGATATTTAGTCACATTTTATACCGAGATAAACCAAAGGCATAAAAATACCCCTATCCATGAATGGCTCTTAGAACTAACAAGAGAGTTAGGATTTAAGGGTGCTACAGTCATTCAAGGATCAGAAGGTATTGACCATACAGGACGATTACATTCAGCTCACTTTTTTGAATTAGTTGACCAGCCTGTGCAAGTTCAACTTGCTCTGAGCGAAGTAGAATCAGAACAATTGTTTACACATCTAAATCAAGAAGATGTCAGAATTTTTTACGTAAAAACTCCCGTACAGTTCGGTACTGTCGGTAATCAAAAAGGAAAATAATGATGAGCTACAAAGATGTTCCTGTTGGGATTAATCCACCAGATGATTTCTACAGTATTATTGAAATTCCTCAAAATATTGACCCAGTTAAATATGAAATGAATAAGGAATTTGATTCTATTTTCATTGACCGTTTTTTAACAACAGCTATGTTTTATCCTGCAAACTACGGTTATATCCCTAGAACATTGAGTGAGGATGGTGACCCTTTAGATGTATTGGTTATCTCACCTTATCCAGTAGCAATTGGTGCAGTAATCAGAAGTAGACCTGTGGGTGTAATGTATATGGAAGATGAACATGGCATCGATGCAAAAATTATTGCAGTTCCTCACACTAAACTATCAAAGCTTTATGACCATATTCTAGATATTAATGATGTAGATCAACTTAGTTTAAATCGGATCCATCATTTCTTTGAGCATTATAAAGACTTGGAAGAAGGCAAGTGGGTAAAGCTTAAGGGTTGGGGAAATGTTGAAAAAGCACGAGAAGAAATTTTAAGCTCAATACAAGCCTATCCTGATCATCATTGACCATTAAATAGGGAGCAATCAATAGCTCCCTATTTTTTTGAAATAATGAATAATCCTAAAACAATACATGCTGCACCTAGGATCATTCTGACTGTGATCACCTCTTTTAAAATCAGCCAAGCCAATAAAATTGCGACAACCGCACTACCTTTATCAATAAGTGCAATGGTCGAGGCATCTCCTAATTTTAATGCTCTATAGTAATACACCCACGATAAAGCAGTTGTCACACCTAATAAACCTAATCAAAACAAATTTTTAAAGCTTACAGCCTGAAATTCATAGGTTGAAACAAAAAAACTGCAAATGCCATGACAAAAAAACAAACAAAGAGTGTTCGAATAGTTAGTCCAAGCTCTCCTGAAATTTCAACAAGTCGTTGTTTTGCGATTACGGAAGTAAATCCAGCGAAAAACATTGAAATAAAAGCAAAAACCACCCAATTTTTCATGTCAGACCTAAATGATTTTTAGCTTTTGAGTTAGTGAGTTTTATTTTACAGATCCACAAGGATAGAAAGCTTAAATCTGATAGTAATTTTGACAAATATTTGTTCTAAACATTCTTATCAAGATAAATTCTAAGGGTTAGAAAAAAGCAGATACCTGAACCTTAAATACCTGCTTTTTAAAACCTTAATTAAATTCTTAAGTTATATTCTTGCGTGTGTTCCATATTTATCGATCATAATCGAACTCGCTTCGTTCAACCCACGCACCGTTACATTCACACCATTTTTTTGGAACTTGTTTACCACAGAGTCAAGCATAGCGACTGAGGTAACATCCCAAATATGGGAATGTGTTAAGTCAATCACCACATCTTTCACATCTTCTTTAAAGTCAAAACCCTGCATGAATTTCTCAGAAGAACTAAAAAATATTTGACCGTGTAAATCATATAAACGAGTGTCACCTTCAAATGAAGCAATGACTTGGATATCATTTTCTAACTTATTCGCTAAGAACAATGCTGATAACAGAACACCTGTTAAAACGCCTAATGCTAGATTGTGAGTTGCGACAACAACGATAACGGTTGCAATCATCACGACATTACTACTTTTAGGATTGTCTTTTAATTGGGTGACTGAACTCCATTCAAAAGTACTGATAGAAACCATGATCATGACAGCAACTAAAGCTGCCATTGGAATAACTTTGAGCCAATCACTGATAAACACAACCAGAATGAGAAGAAAAATACCCGCAGAGAACGTGGACAATCGTGTTAAACCACCTGACTTCACGTTAATCATAGATTGACCAATCATGGCACAACCTGCCATCCCTCCCATAAAGCCAGAGGCAATATTGGCAATACCTTGTCCTTTACATTCCTGATGCTTATCGCTTGGTGTATCTGTCATTTCATCAACAATAGTTGCAGTCATCATTGACTCAAGTAACCCCACGGCTGCTAGAGCAATTGCATAAGGCAAAATAATAGTCAGTGTTTCGAAATTTAACGGAATATCAGGGATTAAAAATATAGGAAGAGTATCAGGCAATGATCCCATATCGCCAACAGTCCTAACATCAATACCCAGAAAAATGGCAATAAGCGTGATCATAATGATACATACAAGTGGAGATGGAAGTAATTTGCCTATTGCTGGAATTAATGGAAACAGATAAATAATTGCCAAACCTAAAGCAACCAAAATGTATACATGCCATGTCACATTAATCAGCTCTGGAAGTTGAGCCATAAAGATCAAGATAGCTAAAGCATTTACAAAACCAATAACGACTGATTTTGATACAAATCGCATTAATTTAGCGAGCTTTAAGTAACCTGCTAAAATTTGGATCACGCCAGTTAAAATTGTCGCTGCAAGCAAATATTGTAATCCATGCTCTTTAACGAGCGTGACCATGAGTAAAGCCATAGCACCTGTTGCGGCTGAAATCATCGCTGGGCGTCCACCCACAAATGAAATCACAACAGCGATACAAAAGGATGCGTATAGTCCAACTTTGGGATCTACACCAGCAATAATTGAAAAAGCGATAGCTTCAGGGATAAGTGCAAGACCGACGACAAGTCCTGCAAGTACATCTACACGGATGTTAGAGAACCATTGTTCTCGTACATTAGATAACATAAACATAGCCTGTTTTTTAATTTTTTAGATAGGCTAGTGATGTGATATATACAACACACAAGCGACTACACCACATCACTAGACAGTGATGAGTTATTTACTGATTAAAGGGGGTAAATAAACTTAAGGTGGCGTAGGTGTCATATAGGAAAAGAGTGTTTAGGTTTTTAGAGCACTTAGGGTAGCACAATAGACTAATGATGTGAAATCAATCAATCTCTTCAATAAACTACTTATCAAAATCAATAACAAAAAAATTAAGATCTAGATTTTATTAAAAGGCATCCGAAGATACCTTTTATTCAATTTACCGCTCTCACACTACTTTGCAAGCCTTGCTGAATATCCTGTACAAAGCCATCCCCCTGATGAAATTTAGGCTTAGTCTTTGACTCAAGCTGAGTCTGCTCAGACTCAACAACCTCATCCGCATAAAACTCCTCCACCAAATTCAGTCCTTCCTCTGAATCCACCTCAAATCGTGCATTGCCATAACCCTGCCGTGCCATTTGATCTAAAGCAGCCTGATTAAAACCACATAACTTACTCTTCTGATCAATCTCCTTGGCCGTTTGAATGGCTTCTTGCAAATGAATCCCGTCTCGTAAAGTCAAATCCACGTAATACACAGGGGTACGATAACTTTGTGTCGTAGACTTGCCTCGAAGGGTGAGTTGGAATGGTAGACATGAGAGCAAGCCATTCGATGCTGCATGGTAATAACTGAGTCGAGCAGCCAAAGTCCGAATACTATTAAAGCCCGTGGTTCTAAAGATGAATGTCCCGAGTTCATCAGACTCATCCAAATTGACATGCAAACGGCCATAAGGCTTGCAGTTACCCCCTTGTGCCATTGGGCATAGATCAGGGGATGGGCATGGATGTTGTTCTACACCTTGATTGGTCAGTCGCTGACAAGTTTCACCATTCCCTACACAAACGGGACGTCCTGTCTGACGATCAAATAAACTGTATTCCGCTCGTAGATTCAGTTCAGGATCATTGAAGATCATACGGACTGGAATTGAACGGAGTTTTTGATTGGGGGCTTTGGCTCTAAGTTGTTCATCGAGTGGATGTTTCACCCAACCACTATCCTTATTTTGGATTTGGCTGGTAATGGTGAATTGGTCATCCTTTTCAGGGATGCGCTTGCCATTCTTTTCAACCATCTTACCGATACTGATTCGCCCTAGAATGGGCGGTGTAATGGCTAGACCTTTAATCATGGTGTTTTCCTCTTCTACTTAAATGTTTAGATATGCTTGGTTAAAAATGAAATCGGCATAAAAAATCCCATGCATTGAGGCATGGGATTTTTGAGTAGAGCTTGAAGCGCTACTTGTAAATTGAACTTAGGCTAAATCTGTTTCAATCAGCATCGGCATAGATGTTGAAACGTCGTGAACCTTGCTTGCTTTGTGGATATTGATTGAGATACTCAGGGTGTGATTTGAGTAAAGCCTTACTGTCTAAACTGATTGAATCCTTCGACTTTTTCCATGTCACTGAACCAGTTTTAAAGGTGGCACGTTCAGCCTCCTGCATTTTGGCTTGTAGTTGATGCTTCAGCAGATCGAACTGCTGCTGATGCTTGTCAATTTGGCTGCGAGCTTGAAGCAGTTGCTCAAACTGTTGATTGGCCTGCTCATCTTCAGATAGATCTGCGGTAGAGAGTGGCACATGTTCTGGATAAAGCAGTTGTAGTGCTTTGGCTGCCGATTCACTGGCATCGGCTTCAGGTGGGATATCCTTTTCCACGCATTCCCAGAAGTAACGCTCCGCATTGACGATGTGTTGAATCACCGATTCAGAACGGGTGACTTTAAAAATTCGGGTTTCATGCCCACAAATCAGTATGCAGATATGAGCGGCTTTCTTGCCTGTCACGGCCAGTTGGTGTTGTACCTGACAGAGGACGTATAAAGGCACGCCATCGCGCCACAGCTTGGCACCATACTCCCCTGCGGTTTTACACTCCAGTATTTGTACATCGGCATCTCCAACCACGGAGTAATCCAAGTTGGCTAACATAAAATGCTTGTCTGGATCAGAATGTTGTAACACGGCATTGACCCGACGCACCTTGTAGTTGGTATGCATGCTGTAGTATTCAGCCACTAAGGGTTCAAGTCGTTTACCCCAGTACAAGGGTGCATGACCTTCACTTTCCTCTTCAATATTTTGTTGAATCCGTCCAGTCTTGATCATCCATAGTTCAAGCATCGACATATAGGGATTCAAGCCGCAGGCAGCTGCACAGTCACTACTACCAATGCCTTTTTTTCGGATTTCACGCCACTCCTGATATGCCATGTTTTTAGTATTTGCAAAACGCTTCGCTGATGCCCTTTTCCCTGCTGTTATAAATGCATGAGTTAAGGTATTTAAAGCATTCTGTTCTACAGGCTTTGTCATCGGTATATTTTGACTCATAAGTCGTTCCTTATAAAATTTGAATTTGTTAAGTTTTGGACATAAAAAAACCACATCCGAAGATGTGGTTTTCTTTAAAAGGTAAAAATTTTACACGTATTGATTTAGGTCATTCGGATCTAAACATTGCAAATCATTTTGTAAAACATGTGGCTCTATATTTGTCATTTGAATTTTAAAACTCGTATTATCCGAAGCATCACTCATAAATCTTGCATGTCCAAAATCAATTGCAAATTTATGCCACAAAAATTGAAAAAGCTGTTGATTACCAATAATCAACAATACGTTTGTACCAATTTGCTCAATCACAAGCCCATTCGAGAATTGAATACCCATCTCTTCACCCCATCACTACAATTTTCCAATTAAAGAATAATGGTGCTTAAAGCTCTGTTTTTCAATGGTTAATTGAATAATAAAATCACTGATCAAGATAACATCTGCAATGCTTGTTCAAGCCCACGTTGCTTGAGACCTGCGCCTGCACCGAACCATGCGGAATCAAGACGGTGATCCTGACTCATGGCACGACGTTCATGATCGGCGAACTCGGTGATACTGCAAAGTAAGCCATAAGCCGTGTCTTTGGCTGAGCTGAGTTCTGCCCCACGACCCTGCCCGTTAAACATGGTCATGACTTTGGACATCGCTCGACCATTCGGTTCAGTCTTGTTTTCGGACTTGGTGGCTGAATTGGCTTGTGATGCCACATTCCGATAAAACTGAATAATACCCTCATCTTGTTCTACATTGCTTAGGCTAGTGTTGTTAAATACGGCATCGAAATAAGCCGCGGCTTCTTGTTGAGTCACTTTACGCTGGCTGAGCTGTTTCATTTCATACATGTGATCCTCCCATGCACGCACTGAAATACCGAGTTGCTGTTTAATCTTCTGCGCATCAAACTTGGTGCTGTGGGGTACTTTTACTACGCCTGCACTTGCGTTCTGGCCTTTAAGTGCAATCGCTAAGGTGTTGTTACACACCACACGGATTGAGGTGAATTGTGCAGTCGTAGCGAGTGTTCCATCACAGGCGGTGGCTAAGAGAATATAGCCATTACTGACATCTTTTCCTTTTAAAGCTGAGGTCTGTCCTGTTTTGGCTAATGCCCAGAATTTCTTACCGCCTTTGAGCACGCCTGCGGTTTCTAACTCAAAGCCCGATTGTTCAGTCAGGTCTTTGTAGAAGTTTAGGATTTCCTTTGGTTGCACTTCTTGGTAACGCTGGCTGACGACTGATAAAGGTGCATGGGTATCTGAACGATAAAGTACACGTTGTTCTTCATACGGCATGATGATGCTTTGTCCACGATCATTTTTAGCCATGTAGCTGACATCTGAAGATTCAATTCGCCAGTCCATACCCGCTTGTTGCGCCCAGACTTCAATCGGTTGGTTTTGACTGAGCTGATTACCTAAACCATGCCAAGGGGTTTGACCGACATAAGCCATTTGTTCAAGTTGATGTGCCATAGTACTTGTTCCTATTCAATGTAAATTTTGGTTTTTTGAGTGTTTTCAATTGTGTGAGGTGTTTGTGAGGCTAAGCTCGATCTGCAAAGCTTTGGGCAAAGTGATGTCCGCATTCCAGACATTCATACAGAATTTCTGCTTGTGCGGTTTCTTTCAACTTTGGATTAGGTTGCTGTTCTTGGACATAATTCAGAAAACACGCAGCGCATCCGACTGCACCACCTATCACAGCACCGACCACATAAACCATCGGACGCTGTCCTTTAATCAGGCGTACTCCAGAAATACCCATTGCTGCATAGTTCACGATATATTGCATCAGGCTCTGCATCGGCGGTTTAAGCAAGCTTTGACCCAATGAGGAATTGGGATTGGATAGAGGCGGTTCAGCGATTTCAATCTCATCGCTGGCACACATCGGACAATAAATTCGAGGCATAGAGATAACTCCATAAAATTCAGGCATAAAAAAACCATGCCCGTTGGGGCATGGTTTTTGATGAGCTTATCTTTGATTCAGTGCTTAATTACTAAGGCAAGGTCGCAAGCCTCAGGATTAATTAAACTGATAACTTGCATTACCTTTGGTGGTTTCTATATCCACTTGTACGACATTAGAGAAACTACATTTCTCTAATCTCAGTCGAGCTATTTGCCCCATCTGAAAATGCAGTGGGAAATTGATTCTTTTGTCATGTCCAATATAGCTGCATTGCCCATTGTTCACTGTGACATTGGTCACTTCTATCGGTTCGGCTATATTTGAACGGATGGTAATCACTGCTGGTCGGTTCCATGTCCCATAAACCATTTCATTCAATTCAACTGAGAAAGTATCTGGCTCCAGCCCTGAGCTGCATCCTTGTAAAGTCAATGCAGATAATGAGAGTAATGCGGTAAAGCCCAATGTTTTCATTAAGTTGTTCATTCTGGATTGCTCCTAAATATTGTATTCAGATATATATGCTTTTCCTCAAGTCATACTGAAAAGAAAAGCCCTTACATCTGGGTAATATGTATTTGAAATTTCTTTATTTTTAAAATAACTGCAGTTCATATTGATGCATATCTATTCCTCAACCGGTATATAGTCAAGCTCTTCAGGTTCTTCGGGAATGACTGGCTTTGGATATTTCTGCAATAGGGTTTCTGGAGAAAGATAATTGTCCAGCCCAAATTTAAAATTCCATACAGGCGCATGTGAAACATCTTGAAATGGCATGGTTTTCAGTTGCTTAAATGCATCATCAACAGATTGTCTCGCCAGTTCAACAGCTGATCGCTGTTTGAAGCTCAGTGGCTTAAAGACAGGTGAAACATACATCACATCTACAATATTATTGCGACGCCGATCATGATTGCCTGGCTGATTAAAATAGAAAAAGACACCATTCAGACTGAGCTGATTATTTTTAAAATTAAATACATAACCTAATCGAAGCTGGATAAAGTGCTCTGCAATTTGTTTGGCTAATTCAGGCTGAACTTTAAAAATAACTTCTGATTCCATAAATACGACTGATCGAATATCTTGCCCATAACGAACCGTCATCTGTTCATGATCTGCATCGTATTCATAGGAAGCATTTGAATGGCTCAAATAAATATCTCGAACACTTCGGTTTAAAACTTGTTCCAATAATTTCAGATCATAGTCAGTCACTTTGCTTTCCGCATTTTGCTTTTCCTGCTGCACTCGTGCTTCATAGTCCTGTGTTTTTTCAAATTCCTGTTTTGGCTCAATGTGGGGTGCTTTCATATAGCGGATATTATTGATCGCCATATTATTGCTATATTTGAAATATTCATCATTGGTCATATCAATGAACAGATAATTATCTTGAGGATCATGATTTTGATTGCCAATCACAAAAATCTGATTTGGAGCAAGATTGAGCTGAGGATGAATCAGATCATAGTTTCCATTGAAGGTAGATTCTCCAACCCCTTCTATCTCCCACTTGGTCGGGTATCGAATTTGGTGATATGCAAGAATATCCGAAAGCTGTAATTCCCGTAAGCTTTGATCAGGACTGATCTGCGCTTTCGGTACAATCACGGTCGATGCAGCAATATCATTTTGTAAAGCTTCACTGCTTGCTGCCGTTTGACCCTCTACAGCTGAATCATTTTTAGGGTGATCTTTACTGGAACAGGCACCCAGTCCAATCAATAAAATACATATAGACAGACTCTTCAATTTTGTTGTCATCGTGCATCATTCTCTTTCACTGTCCATAGGCACCTCTCAGCAATCGCAAAGCTGGGCGTATGGCGGTTTGATATTCTTCTTGGAGATTTGCCCTTTATTCTGACGTGACTGTTCCGCAGTAGCAGTACATCTACAGATCAGCAATAAAATAATTCAGATGTACGAGCCAATAAAGTAATGAATACCTTTACTGAAATTCCCCAACCGTATGATATTTTTTAAGATACAGCTTTATCTGGCACCGAAAATGCCATAAACCATAGTGGGGTAAAAAGAAAATGGATATTTAAGAATGTAGTACGCATGGCGGACTCCTTGTGTGTATTAAAGAGCTCTACCAAATTACTGCTAAATAATGGTGGCAGAACGAGAGAGGGTTAGCAGACTGACACACAAGAATCAGCACGCACAAGGCGTCCCTCCCTCGCCCTACCGCAACGGAGGAGGAACGAACGAGTTCGCCACCAAAAAATTACTCTTTTGATGTGCTTGTGTGTAAATGGTCTGCTAAAACCAACTGACAATGTAGGTCAGCAAGCCAAGGATAATTGGCAGGATTTAAACTGTCAACGTTGTATTTTTACTTCAATAATCAATTGACTGCTTTCTTCATCCATCTGATTCAGAATGACTATTGAATAATCAACATCATCTAAACTTCAACTGAAGCTATAATTTCATCCTGAATTAAAAAGCACACTCAATTATAATGGTTCTTAGCGTTATTAAAGGAATCTGAGCATGCAGCGATTGAAGTGTATTGGAGGCCCACTGTATGGGCTCGAATATTCACATTCGCAGAATGAGTTCCAATTCATTGATAAACAAACAGGTAAAGAAACCAGTTACCATAAATTGATCTTAGACTTTACCCCACCTCAGGCATTCTTCATTGCAGAATCAATTTCTCCTGATTTTGCTTATGCACTGGCATTACAACTGATGGGGCAGCAATCTTATTTATAGCTTTGTATTTTTATCAATTTGCAGCAATTCCACGATTGCTGATCTTCTGAGCAATCCATGTATTGACCTCATGCGCAACCCAACCCACTCGATGACTGGTTAAATGAATCTGCTGAGGAAAGCTGGCATCGTAATACTTGGATTTAGGGTCGAGCAGTGAATAAATGGTGGCACGACTCAACCCTGTGATTTCAACCAATTGCTTGATGTTTAGGATTTGGTTGATCTGAAATGTTTGTGAATTTAGCGCATTCATCTGATGGACTCCGATGTGGTATGAAGGCGTGCGTTCTGCACATATCATGTCCATCACCGTAAAAAAATATGTTGGCCTCAAAAGACTCTGTACCCATTTGATGGGATACAGAGGTAAGTTCATTTCAATTTGCTTTAATGGGTTTAAATCACCATTTCTTGCCATTAAAGATTTTAAAGCCACGTGTTGTGATACAAATCTTATTCATCTGCTCATTTATACTCGTCACCGTATCTGGCAAATCACCAAGATCATCCAATGGGTTTTTAGGCTCAGGAAAGTTAAAAAGCCCATCTAGGTTAAATCCAAATGGATTGCCATTTGACTTCTGCGTTTCTTCATCTGGAATTTGCAATAAAATACCCATGCCGTAAGTGGTATCCTGCCATAGCCTGAATAGATCAACTGAATAATCAATCTCATTGGAGTAAAAGACTCTTTGAAAGGTAAGGTAAAATCTAATCACGTAACAGTTTCGAGTACTATCGCGAATTAAGTGGTAATAGCTAAATATGACTTGTGCACGGAACCAAGGTAAGGATGTTAGCTTCTTTTCAAATGCCCGAAATGATTGAATCACTTGATCGACTGATTGCAACAGTTCAGTACCCACTGGATAACTCAGATAGAACTTTAAATCAGGCGCATCTACACTCAATTTGCTGACTTCTGAATAAAGCTCACGCAAATGATCAACTCTCTTCTCGTATTGCTCATTACTTTGATGTAAAGCCTCATGAAAACCCGTAGTTGCAAATAACTGTTTCAGTTTATTTAATACATGCTCCGCCAGCCATTTTGCAGTATGTTTGGCAGTTGGATTAAAATAATGCTGACGTGAGTCGATTTGCTGCAACACAGTAAAATAGGCGTTTCTGAATTGTGTCACCCAAAAACTACAATCTGAATCTCGATGATGAAACATCAGCTCATTCCACTCTCGAAAGTACTCTAGTAATACTTGAGCCGTTTGTTCAATGATTTTCTGAATATGTTCATCATGAGTCATGGGCGGGATGGGTGAACCAAATCGCACTTGAGTAAAGAAGTTGTGTATATCTTGCTCTAAACGTGGTGCAGTCTGATGTTCAATTTGTGTAATGTCCATGGAGAGTCCTATGAAGTGAAATTTTTCATAGAACTGTTCACTGCATATTTTTTTACGGTTCAATGACGATTGGCTCATCCAATAAATCATCTACATCTTGTTCAGACCAAATTCCTGCTTCTGCTGATGTTGGATGATTGTTTTTATACTTACGCCCATGCTCGTGGTAAATTCCTTTAAAGAAAGTTCTTTTACCCAATGGCTTAATCAACATCCGCTGCATGAACTTTTCAGGCTGAGTGAGATAACTGGCAACGTTCAAAGCATTCTGCATTTCTAAGGGCTGATTGCGATGGATCATGCCTGTGCCTAATAAACCTCGATCAGCATATTGTTTTTTCTTTTCAGGGGTATTGTTATTGAGTCCGTAACCTAAACCCTGAGTTATCTCCTGCCACTTTTGAATTACCTCATTCGCTAAGTACCAGTCCTGACAACGCTCTGAGCCGTTATAAATCAACATCAGATGCACATGGTAGCCTTTTGAACTACCCTGCTCTAATGCTAACCCATAGCCCAATAAATGCTTAAAACAGCCATTCTTATCTTTCAACAGATTACGCAATGACTCAATATGATTATAGAAATCCTGCACCGTAATATTTGACATAGACGCTTTTAAATACCCAAAATCAATACGCACAACCAAAACCTTATAATGATCGTTAAGAATCCTCTGCACATAAGCTAAAAAGCGGTCTTGATTCTCTTCCTCTTGCTGTTTAAACAAACGAATCTGAGCCAAGTGCTGTGACCTATGACTTCGCAACAGATTTCGAAGATTGGATATTTCTATAGGTGATAACTGTGTCAAATATTCTTCAATCCCTAAATCGCCTCGATGAGCTTCAACTAATTGCACCATGTCTTTAAACGCCCCAACCAAAGTACAATATTCAATACCCTCTTGATCAAAAGCCTTGAATGCTGGAATCAATACACAAAGGTGAGCAATGAAGTCTGTATGACTTAGTTCTAAATTCAGCATGTAATCAACAAAGTTATTCACTGTAGTCATTACAGTAGCTTGATGAGAGAGGTCGTATTGCAACATGTCTATATTCCTTAGTTATGTTTGATGCATAACTAAGGAGGAAGAGTTATTTATTATGTATACGTGATCTACATTGTAGATATCTATGATCCGTATGAATGAATAGATTTATAATTAGTTAATTAATAATATTATTTACCGACTTAGTTTACGGACTAAGGGTGACAAAACTAACCTGTACATAGGGCAGTGTACTTTTACCTTCCCCTACATTCCTTGCATTCTTACTCAAATATCCATTTACGAGAGTTAAGGCAGAAATCAGCTTTTATTGAAAAATTCCACTTAAATCATCCAATTCTAAGCATTGTTCATTAAGTAGACCTAGCTCAATTTGTTTCTTGATATCCATAGCTATTTTCTGAATAGAGCGTTTGTATGCCTTAAGAACTTTTGATACAAGCGGAATAGGGATCCGAGGCGTAATAATATTTACCTCCGTATATTGAATAAGAAATAGCTCATTATGTTTAAGATGAAGATCAGGGCTAAAATAAATTTTACGAAATTTCTCTTTCCCAACACCCCCTATCGGCACCACCCTATTGCAAACATTTTGACCAGTAAGTTCAGTCAATGCATCAATAACATGACTCAGTTCATCTCTATATACATAATGTACAAGTAAGGACAAAATTTTCTGTTTTAGTAGATTTTGAGCTATCATGATATCTGTCAATTTTAAGCCAAGAGTATTCGCTTTATGTTCCAGCTGTTTTGATATCACAACCTCTCGAAACAACTTCGATAACATAGATTTTACATTGTCAGGCAACAATTGACTTTGCAACCGAGATGTAATTAATCCTCGATGAGAATAATAAGATGCTAGATAACAAAAAACATAATCTAACCTATTAAAGTTATGTTCATTTGTGTTTAACGATAATTTCTTTTGTTCTTTAACATAACCTCTTGATAGCTGAAACTCTTGATTAAACACTTTGTTCCATTGCAGTCCTGTTTCCAGTGTATGTGGAATAGTACTTTCATCATATTGAAGAACAAATCCATTCCCTGTCGAATTTAATTTATCATCAGTATCAAGAAGAAACTCCTTAATCTTAAAGTCACCTAAAGGTTCATCAGGATTCCATCCATTTAATGCTTCAATAAATTGTTTAAAAATCGGTGTCTGCTCAGGTGGATTGAAAATTATAAATCTTCCAAAGACTCTTTTCTCACCCCAAATCGGATGAGAAAGATTGATGAAATAAATTGAAGAAACAAAATTTAAATAGGCGTTGTTCAGTGTTCCATCAATTTTGGAGCGTAAGATTCCTTTTTGAAACAAATAGGTCATACATCGCAATAAAGCAAATCTGCTTAAACCAGTAAAACTTGTTAATTCATGTGTTCCTGCACCCAGAACAACACCATCTCGATCACTCAGAAAAACAAGGTTAACCAATACTAGCCATTGCTTATAATCCATCGCCAATAATTGTTGACTCTTCTTTTGTTTATGACTGATTTTGATCTGAAATAGTTTTTCGAACAATTGCAGTAAAAAATCCCTTTTGGGATGCTTACGAATACTTTGAATTCTACTCTTTATTTTTCTTTGCTGATTAAGCTGTTTCAGATATCCCCTATTCACTCCAATGTGATCATGACCATCAGCAACCAGTATAAATTTTTTTAATAATTCACTGAACGCTTCTTCCAACTTTAAATGATGAATATCAATTTTTAGAGCAATTTGCTTGATGTCTTTTTTCCGAAACCTCTTATATCCAAATGTCAAAAATAGGCGAAAAAAAACGATCCGCTCGAATGGTGAAAGTGTAAATTCGAGTCGTTGCAGGTAAAGTATAGATATGTATGATAAAAATTCACATTTGTTCATTAATTATACAAAAATCATAATTCGCACTAATAATAG
>NZ_OOGT01000327.1 GCF_900323515.1 Acinetobacter stercoris
GTCTTAATGTGTTGGAAGAAAAAATGGATTTTGATCAACTTTTTGAAAAAACTAAATATTTTAATAGTTGGGATGCAATATATTGGCTAAGTTATTTGTCAAGCCAATTTGAAGAACAACAAAACCAGATTATTCTTGAGATAGAATTGCAAAAAAACATTAAAAGTTTTTAAATATCATATATTTAAACCTGTTTTATGGGAGAAAATAAAAATTGAAGAAGTGAAGAAAAAGTTAATAGAATTAACAGGGAATGCTAAATTTAATCATCTAAATGAGCAACTAAACGATCTAATCGAACTTTTAGAAAGATAAATTAATCATTCATTTTGATTCAGAACCTCTAGTTTTAGCTATTATGCTAACTGACAACTTAGCACCCAGGTCACATTAAATTGATCGGTAAATGAGCCACATAATGCTCTTTAAAAATTGTTCAAAGCCATTTAAATCTGACCACTTACAGATAAGACATTGAATAATCGTCGGGCTTCGGTTTCACCCTGAAAATTTAAATCATGGTTAAGTCGCATTGCAATTTATCTATATTGTTATTTTGATTAATTAATTTAGAAGAATAAGACATAAAAGTAGATGAAAGAAATGTAATACTTTTACTGCTATTTATTCAATATAAGTTGAAAGGAAAAACGTATCCCTCCTTCATTGAGGAGAGATACTAGCAGTATTATAATAATTCAATTGCTACAGCGGTTGCTTCACCACCACCAATACATAGAGCTGCTACTCCTTTTGTACCGCCGGTACGTTTTAATGCATGGATTAAAGTCAGAATAATACGTGAACCTGTTGAACCGACTGGATGCCCCAAAGCACAAGCACCGCCATTAATATTTACTTTTTCGGCATCCAGACCAAATTCATCAATCGGGCACATGGTGACCATAGCGAAAGCTTCATTGATTTCCCATAAATCAACATCAGCGACAGACCAACCTGTTCGGTTTAAAACTTTCTGGATTGCCCCAACAGGTGCAATAGTAAATTCAGATGGGTGTTGAGAATTAGAAGCATAAGCAACAATTTTTGCGAATGGTTTTAATCCACGTTTACCGGCATTTTCACTTGAAGTTAAAACCAATGCGGAAGCACCATCAGAAATAGAACTTGCATTTGCTGCAGTGATTGTTCCATCTTTGGCAAATGCTGGTTTCAATGTTGAAATTTTTTCAATGTTGGCATTAAACGGTTGTTCATCTTTATCTACAACTACATCACCTTTACGTGTGGTAATCGTGACTGGGACGATTTCATCAGCAAAATAACCCTCTGTAATTGCTGTTTGAGCTCTCTTGAGTGAACGAATTGCAAACTCATCCATTTGTTCACGGGTATAGCCCTTTTTATTTGCCATATCCTGTGCAAAAGATCCCATTAAGCGACCAGTTTCTGCATCTTCCAGACCATCAAAGAACATATGGTCTTTAATCTCCCCATGACCCATACGGTAACCGCCACGAGCTTTGGGAAGTAAATAGGGTGCATTGGTCATGGATTCCATTCCACCTGCAATCACGATTTCAGCTGAACCAGCTTTGATCATATCTGCTGCTTGCATCACAGCTTTCATGCCTGAGCCACAAAGTTTATTAATGGTAACAGCACCAGTAGAATCTGGTAGCCCTGCTAAACGCATAGCTTGGCGCGCAGGTCCCTGTTTTAACCCTGCTGGGAGAACACAACCCATAATGACTTCTTCGATATCAGTTGCATTCAGACCAGCACGAGCGACAGCTTCTTTAATTGTTACTGCACCAAGTTCAGGTGCAGTTTTCGCAGCTAAAGCACCCTGGAATCCACCCATAGCAGTGCGTGCGCCATTGATAATTACGATTTCAGACATTTTTATATTCTCCACTTCCACTTGATTTGTGTTTATTTGAGTTGTTAGCAGTATATAAAAAAAAGATAAAGATAAAAGTCACAATAGTTGTAGTATATAGACTGATCAGTTCTCTATTTCCCCGTTTTTTCAAAACGGGTTTGTGCCATACGGCTCACATAGATGTTTAAACTATAATCAGGATCTTTAGCGCTATAATGAAAAGTGCCATTTGAATCAAGAGGTAAACCATTGTCACTGCGAAATCGAAGTACCTGATCATTCCCAAAGCCTTTCCAGATTAAAGTCCCATATTTCAAGTTTGTTTTGGAACTTAATAGAATCTTTTCGGTGCTATCTCTTTCTTTATTCATATTTTTATCAACAAAAATAAGCATTCCTTTGTGCCAGTAATTGTTTTCACAAATTAAAAAGTTTTCAGACGGACAAATAATGATGTTTTGATGTTGAGATAAAGCATTAATCTTTGCAAATACAATATCATGCTTAATAGTCTGATAAATTTTATTCATTTCTTGGCGATACATAAAGTTTTGATAGATAAAACTAGAGGAAATATAAATT
>NZ_OOGT01000135.1 GCF_900323515.1 Acinetobacter stercoris
ACAATACATTAAGTATTTTTTTATTTCATACATGTTTTACGCCTTTAGTCTTATTTTTTTTATGAATATGTGCTTTAATACGGCAACTTTTTTTCATACTTTTAATCTTAGTAATGTACCACGTTGTTGAGATTTTACTTTGTGCAGCAACCTGCACACATTTGAGATAGGCCGCCCCATGACCCAAGTGAACGCACCAGAATTCGTTCGTCATCCCAAGCTAATTGCATGGGTTGAAGAAATTGCTAAATTAACCAAGCCTGCAAAAATTG
The DNA here is from genome assembly GCF_900323515.1 of Acinetobacter stercoris. GTDB lineage: Bacteria > Pseudomonadota > Gammaproteobacteria > Pseudomonadales > Moraxellaceae > Acinetobacter > Acinetobacter stercoris. The sequence continues at coordinate 273 of NZ_OOGT01000135.1, forward strand.
AATGGTGTGACGGTAGCGCTGAAGAATATCAACGTCTTGTTGATTTAATGATCGCTAACGGCACTATGCAAGCCCTAAACCAAGAAAAACATCCAGGTTCTTATTTAGCAAATTCTGACCCATCTGACGTTGCTCGTGTTGAAGGTCGTACTTTCATCTGTTCTGAAAAACAAGAAGATGCAGGCGCGACAAACAACTGGGAAGCTCCAGCAGAGATGCGTGCCCGTTTAAATGGTTTATTTGATGGTTCAATGAAAGGACGTACTTTATATGTAGTTCCATTCTCTATGGGACCATTAGGTAGTCACATTGCACAAATCGGTATCGAATTAACAGACTCTCCTTATGTTGTTGTTAGCATGTCAAAAATGGCACGCATGGGTAAAGCTGTTTATGATGTACTTGGTACTGATGGCGAGTTTGTACCTTGTGTTCATACTGTAGGTGCCCCACTTGAAGAAGGTCAAAAAGATGTAGCCTGGCCTTGCAACCCTGAAAAATATATCGTGCACTATCCAGAGACTCGCGAAATCTGGTCTTATGGTTCTGGTTATGGTGGTAATGCGTTACTTGGTAAAAAGTGTCTAGCTTTACGTATTGCGTCATCTATGGGTCGCCAACAAGGTTGGTTAGCTGAACACATGCTTATTCTTGGTGTGACGAATCCACAAGGTGAAAAACACTATATTGCAGCTGCATTCCCTTCTGCTTGTGGTAAAACCAACTTTGCGATGTTGATTCCACCTGCAGGTTATGAAGGTTGGAAAATTGAAACTGTAGGTGATGACATTGCCTGGATCAAACCAGGTGAAGATGGTCGCTTATATGCAATCAATCCTGAAGCTGGTTTCTTCGGTGTGGCGCCTGGTACCAATACCAAGACTAACCCGAACTGTATGGCTACACTTCATAAAGATGTTATCTATACTAACGTTGCTGTTACTGACAACGGTGAAGTATGGTGGGAAGGACTTACCAAAGAAGCTCCAGCCAACCTGACTAACTGGAAAGGTCAACCACACGTTGCAGGCGAAAAAGCAGCTCATCCGAATGCCCGTTTCACTGTTTCTGCAGCACAATGCCCTTCTATCGACGCTGACTGGGAAAATCCAGCTGGTGTTCCGATTTCTGCATTCATCTTCGGTGGTCGCCGTGCAGACACTGTTCCGTTAATCTCGGAAGCATTTGACTGGGTTGATGGTGTATATAAAGCTGCAACTATGGGTTCTGAAACTACAGCAGCAGCTGTAGGACAACAAGGTGTTGTCCGTCGTGACCCATTCGCGATGCTTCCATTTACGGGTTACAACATGGCAGACTACTTCAGCCACTGGTTAGAACTTGGTGAAGAAGTTGGGGCCAAAGCAGCACTTGCTGGCAATAAACTTCCTAAAATTTACAATGTAAACTGGTTCCGTCGTGATACAGAAGGCAACTTTGTATGGCCTGGTTTCGGTCAGAACATGCGTGTTCTTGAGTGGATCATTGATCGTTGTGAAGGTCGCGCAAATGCTGTAGAAACACCGATTGGTTTAGTTCCTACATATGATGACCTTAATTGGACAGGTTCTGATTTCACTAAAGAGCAATTTGATCTTGTAACTTCACAAGACAAAGAGCAATGGGTGAAAGAGATCGAAAGTCACACAGAGCTATTTAACAAGCTAGGTGAGCGTTTACCTCAAGCACTTAAAAACCGCCAAGCAGAACTTCTTGAAGCAGTTAAAGCAGAAAAAGTCGCTTAATAGCACCATTTCATTTAAAACAAAGAAGGCCGTTAAACACGGCCTTCTTTGTGCTGTAGCATCTATTATCTATTAAATAAAACAAGTAAAAAATAAGTAGAATCTCTAATCGTTTATACAACGCCTTTTTTACCTTCAATAAACCTAGAGCAAGCTTCATAATTTAGTATTATCAGCACCATAAACTCAGCGCTTGGGTAACACGTATTTTTATCTCAATCTCTATAAAGTGACGAAAATATGCCTACAATTTAATTTTCAAGCCATAAAGAGATTAACCAATATATAAAGGTCGCATTTTAGCGACCTTTATTGATTTACATACTTTCAAAGAATGAGAAATGAGTTCCAACTCAATATTAGATAATTACTCTTTCGCCGATTCATCCGGAGGAACTTCTGTAATTTTTCCACCACGAGCTAAAAATGCTGCAACCTCATCTTCCAATGTCTGACGTTGTTTCTGTTTCGCAGTTACAGTCAAAGTTTCCGCTTCAGCCAAATCCGAGTCAGAAATACTGTCTTCCGAATCCGAACCACCTTTTTCAGCAGCTTTTGCCTCATCATCATCTACTGTGGTGTCTTCATTTTCATCGTAATCATTCATATCCGTCATTCTTTACTCCCCATTAATGACTTACAACAATCTAGCGATTTTGTTGTACGAGATTTACCGAGAAATGTACCAAGCTCTTTGCATTTCGCAAAGAGCTAAATTAAAAAAAACAGTATTTTTTTTAACCAAATTCGTAATCATTTTTAAATGGATGCTCAAAAATAACACTTAAACTGCATAACGCGTTGCTTTTAACGACTGCAAACCATTCGCCTGTTGCATGAATGTATCTTTAAAGACTCTAAACTTATCGACCTGATTCATACCCAGATTACGTGCCCATATAACTGGAAACACTTCTTGAGTCTCGATCCAGCCAATTGCAGACATACTATGCATCATCGCCAGATTTTCTCCACGACGCATGTGCTCATAACGTTTCAATGTCTGTTCATGCGCCCAAACACCGCGCTTTCGATCATGCAATAGAACATCACACAATACTGCAGCATCCAGAGTTCCAATATTCACCCCTTGCCCAGCCAAAGGATGAATCACATGCGCAGCATCACCAACCAATGCCAGTCCATCTTTCACATAATGCTGTGCAGAACGTGCTTTTAAAGGAAATTTGGCACGAGATTGAACCTCCAGCACCTCACCCAGCATTTGCTGGCTTTCTAGTGTTAAAAGTCGTCTAAAAGCTTCGTCATCCAGATCAGAATACTCATCAGCATAATCAGATGGCAGTGTCCACACAATTGATTGCCAATACCCGTTTTGTTCTGGATTCAGACTCGCCATGGGCAGATATGCTAGTGGGCCTGTTGGCAAAAATATCTGCCTTGCAACATATTGATGAGGTTTTGATGTTCGAATCGCACAGGTTACACCCGATTGTTTATAATCAAGAATATCCAGCCCTATCATCGCCTGATCACGTACAAATGAATTTGCCCCATCAGCACCGATCACAAGTCTTGTTTTTAAGGCTGTTCCATCTGCCAATTGAATGCACCAATATCCAACAGCTTTCTCAACTCGTACAACTTTTACTTCGGTACGATAATCATCTATTTTTTCAAGCATTTCTTGCTGTATTGCAAGATTGATTAAACTTGGTTCAACCATCGAGCCTAAACTTTGAGATAAACTCGGCTCATTTTGCGATGCATGACCAAAGTTTATTTCACCATAACCGTTTTTATTCCAGACATGCATACCTGTATACGGCATTTGACGAGCAATTTTGTCCCAGACATTTGCTGTTTTTAGTAAATGTATTGTTGCCTGACTGAGTGCCAAAACACGTGGATTTGGAGCTGCAAGTACAGAAGTCGCATTCAAAACAGGTGCTGCATCTAAAACAGTTGCCTGCCCCCCCCCCTGAGCAAGAAGTAAAGCAGTTAACCCACCAACTAATCCGCCACCAACGATAACGACATCCAAAATTTCATTCATGCTTTTAACCCCATTGCATAATTAGCAACCAAAGGTTTAATACCTGGAATCACATCAAAAGCAACCAGACCAGTATTACGAAGAAGTTTTAATATCGGATTGTTATTACTAAATCCACGTACGACAGAGTCACAGAACCTGATTACACGTTGCTGATCTTGTAAACGTGCTTGCTCATAGGCTTTGAGCATTTCAGGTTCACCTATATCATTAGAATTTTCTAATTGTTCTGTGATAAAGCGAAGCAATACAAATGCATCGCGTAAACACAAATTAAAACCTTGCCCCGCTACTGGATGAATCGTATGTGCTGCATTCCCCATGATGACCACTCGACCAACTGCCTGTTTATGTGCAAGGACTTGTGAAAGTGGAAAACAGAAACGCTGACCTGTTTTTTCAAACTTCCCAGCTCTATCGCCATAAGTTTTTTGCAATGCATCTAGAAAATGCTGATCATTTTTTTCACCAAGCCACTCACTTTCAGTGCCTTTCTTCACAGGCCATACTACTGAACGACGATACTCACCTGGCAATGGTAAAAGTGCTAAAGGACCTAACTCACTAAAACGCTCAAATCCCACCTGCTGATGCGGTTTAGACGTCTGAACCGCCGTAACAATTGCAACCTGATCATAGTCATGTACATCGACTCCAACACCTAATGCTTGACGGCAGAATGAGTCACGGCCATCTGCTGCAATCAAAAGCTTTGCTGATAATGTTAACACCTCATCATCACGTTTGGCTTCAACACATGCCAATTCAGCATCTTGAGTTAGGGAAGTAACTTCCACACCATCAATAAGCTCAATCAAAGGTTGTTTACGGACTTCTGTCAAAAGCACCCTTCCAAGCCATGCATTCTCTATGACTTGACCAAAACTTTCGACCCTCTCCTCATCAGCAATCAATCGAGCCTTACCGAAACTACCTTGCTCAGTAATATGAACCTGTAAAATTGGTGTCGCATGCTCCTGAAGCGCATTCCACAACCCCAATTGCTGATAAATTTGTACACTACGACGCGATAATGCAGTATTACGAGCATCAAAGCTTGAGTGATAAGGTACCACTTCATTTCCATCAAATTCCGGATATTTAATGGCTTCCAAAAGCTGGACATGGATGTTGTGCCTGGCAAGCATTAGCGCCATGCTAAGCCCAACCATACCACCACCAACGATAATTACATTATGTTCTGACTGTGTTTCGCTTTGCATTGTATTCCCCAATGATTTTATAAATTTTTAATGCGTATTCAGGGTCTTGGCATTTGCCATAAGTTTTTCAATATCTTCAACTGTTTTTACAACATTTGATGTTAGAACACGTGGTCCATTTGTAGTTACCACAACATCATCCTCAATACGAATACCAATTCCTCGCCATTTAGGATCAACAGTTTCATCATCAGGTGCAATATATAATCCTGGTTCAACTGTCACCACCATACCTTCTACATAAGGACGCCATTCACCATCAATCTTATAACGCCCCACATCATGAACATCTAAACCAAGCCAGTGACCAGTTCCATGCATATAAAACTGGCGATAGCTTTCGTTTTCAATAATTTCATCAAGTCTGCCTTTCATAATACCCAAGTCAAGCAAACCCTGAACCATGATACGTACAGCAACTTCATGTGGTTCTTTATAGGAATTACCAATTTGAATCACATCAATCGCCGCCAGTTGTGCATCTAAAACAATATTGTAAAGCGCTTTCTGTTCCGGACTAAACTTCCCATTTACAGGAAATGTACGGGTAATATCTGACGCATAGCAATCATACTCACATGCTGCGTCAATCAATACCAGATCGCCGTCTCTGAGTTCCTGATTATTTTCCACATAATGTAAAATACAAGCATTTTCCCCACCACCAACTATACTGTTATAGGATGGTACACAGCCATTTTGTCCAAAAATATAGTTTAACTCTGCTTCTAAAGCATACTCCATCATACCTGGACGTACAGCTTGCATTGCACGTGTATGAGCTTTCGCACTAATATCCGATGCTATTTGCATCATCTCGATTTCTTGCTGCGTTTTATGTAAACGCATTTCATCCAGCAAACGATCAAGTTGAATAATATGTGCTGGTGAGGAGCTACCTTTACGTTGATAAGCTTCTGCTTGCTTCATCCAGGTCATAACACGGGTATCAAACTCATTACGCTGCCCAACACGATAAAATAGTTTTTGTTTATTCAGTAATTTGCCAATAATTTCTTCATCTAATAAATCTATCGCATAAGCTTCATCTGCATCATATTGTTCTAATGCGCCATCTACCCCGGCGCGATAACCATTCCAGATTTCCATTTCACGGTTTCGTTCACGGCAAAACAGACTATACGTATAATTTCCGTCTTCATCACCCGTTTCAATGACAGCAACTGCTTCAGGTTCTGCAAAACCAGTTAGATAATAAAAACTACTGTCAGCACGAAATTTATAGTCTGCATCATTATTCCTCATCACCTCTGGGCTAGTTGCAATAATTGCAATACTATTAGGTCCCATAAGGTCTGCAAGTTCATCACGGCGTTCTTGAAAATCGGCTTGGGTTAGTTTCATTCTCTATTCAGCTTCAATTTAAAATGATTATTCATTTAAATGACCAATACATTTAGAGAGGCAATAATTTATAAGTGGATCAGGACATATAACCATACTTATAATTCATGCAACAGCTAAGCGCATTGGTCCTTTAAATCCAGCTAATCACTCTCCCTTATAAAAATAGATAAGTGATCAGCAGGCAAAGATATTTCTGTTTTAATCCTAACTATAACTAGCTTGGACGATGTGGTGTGAACATTTCCACCACATTTTCAGTGTTTACTACTTCTGGCTGTTGATGAGTCTTCGCATGAAAGTGTTGTAATAATGAACTTTCTGCAACTGGTACTTTTTTCCGGCCAATAGATAAACTTACAGGAATCAATCGAACAAACTCGTAAAGCTCCTGATAGCTCATCTCTCCTTCTTCATCATTATCTGACTCATCAAATTCTACTGCTGCAACATCCTGTAAATGTTCTATCAGTTCTTGTTCATCAGTACGAATATGTCCTGAAGCCAAACCAAAACCAAGCACAACACCTGCACACCAATCAGCTAATGACTGAACACGCTCCATAAGGAAATGTTCATCATCTGGCAGCATTGGAAGATAATCAAGCTCATCATCAGACAATGCATGAGCAACATCTTCAGCTTCGTCCGTCAATAAAGCCAGAGCTTCATCATCTAACTTAGGGACATTTAGTGTAGATAAAATTTGTAACCATTCATCACGTGTTGGTGCTTCAGTAACACAAACAATACCTGTTAATAAGCCATGTAACTCACTTGGGCTTGAAATTTCTTCAATCCCATCAAAATTTTGGCTCCAATCACTCCAACCTGAAATATCATCTTGCATTCGCTTATCCAATCTCTATACTTCTGTATATATTACCTTTGATTGCAAATCTGTGCGACCACGTTATGTTAGAACAATTACAGCGTTTACAAGCGCATTTTGGCGTTTTAAAAACCCGACTTGATCATCTTGTAAAAGAAAATGACTCACTGTTAAAGCAGAAAGACAGTAGTGATGAACAGCATCACACTCAAATTACTCAAAAAAACAGTATCATTACACAAAAGCAAGATGAAATTGAACGCCTGAATGATCAAGTGCAACAACTTCAGGATCAACTGAAAAACCTCAATTCTGATGCGACTGCTCTTGCGGATCGTTATGGTCGTTTGGAGAAAAGTTGTACTGATTTAAAAAATCGTTTCCAGGAAATTCTGGCTGAGCGTAATGAGTTACGCATCGTGAAAGAAAAAATGCTGAATGAACAACGCCATGCCAGTCAAGAGATACAGGATCTGAAAAATGAGCGTGAACGTCTGATCCAGAAAAATGATCACGCCAAAAATAAGGTTGAGGCCATTATTCAGCGTTTATCCATTTTAGGAACAGAACAAGACCAGCATGCTCAGGAAATCGCTCAGCTTGCCCATCCAACTGATGCAAATGAGGAGGCATAATCATGTCTGAACACGTAACAGTTGAATTACGCCTAATCGAACAAACTTTCCGTCTCTCTACTACCGTTGAGGAAAAGGCGGATTTAGAACGTGCTGGTCAACTTCTAAACGAAAAATTTCAGGAATTTCGACGCAAGGCTCCCAATGTTGAACACAATAAACTTGTCATCATGGTCGCTCTTGAGCTCATGCAAGAAGTTCTTGCCATGAACAAATCCTTACAAGAATATTCACACTGTGAACGTTTACTGAGTAGCATTCTGGAAGATGTTGAAAAAGCGGTTTAAAATCGCTTTTTCTTTGTGCATCTACCTTGTATATATGCGCAAAAACAATGCAATTCAGCAGATATAGATTTGCCAAAGAAACAATTTTCGCTATACTAAATATAACTCTGGGATGTTCGCCAGCCGGTCTGATTCCCCTGAGCCGATATCTACATCTTCGGATCGCGTTCTGCATATTTAGAGCGTATGCCTGCCCTGAGCAGGAAACCCAGCAAGTATGCGTCGCGTCCACCTTGAACTTTAGGGTTCAAGGGTAACGACATGCAGCGGCATCTTCGGAGTTATTTAAGTTAACTATGTAAAATTTATTATTATAATATTTACTGATATTTTATCTAAGTCTCTATTTTTTTATTTCTAAAGTAAAAACAGTCTCTAATACTATTTTACTAAAGACTGTCTGATCAAGTATCAATCACTAAAAATATCATTTAGCTGCTTATAAATAGACTCTTTATATAGCATTAAACGACGTCGAATAATTGCACCAAAGAAATCTGAATTTTCCTCAATCTCATTAAACAATAGCTTTTCTTTATTCATCATCTCGATATCATATAGTAAAGGTGACGACTGCAGATTTTTAAGCTCTACATGACCTATGATATTACTGAGTGATTTATAACTCTGATCTACCTTATAATCCTGTTCAAGATCACCATGGAATTCATTTTCCCAGACCACAAAACTATTACCAGAGAAAAGTTGGGCAAGCTTGATCAACTCCCTGTAGCAATCATTAAAATCCTGATTTCCTGCTAAAGGTACATGAAAATAAATTTTCCTATTTTCTTCTTTAAATAGATTTAAAATATCACTGCCTTTAATATAGTTAATAAAATTGATATGTGTACTTGAACCACTATCAATTAAAAAGCAACTATCTTTTAACAATATTGTCTCAAACATAGGATCATAATATGACCTTGAATCAAGGTTGCCATTGAGCAATTTCGTTTCAAGCTTATGTGCATTTAATCCCTTGAAAGAGACCAAACCATCATTTAAAGGATCAGCATCAAAACAAAATACTGACATACTTTCACGAAGGTACTGTATCAATAATCTGGAAATAAAAGATTTACCAACCCCACCCTTGGCTTGAGTCACTATATGTATAGAATTTTTTGCCAAACTCATTAACTTTCCTCAAATATAAATTCAAATAAAATGTCTTATTTATACATTGCTGCAATTTTTTGATATGTATCTAAAATTTGTTGATGTTCCACATCATCTTCACGACTTGAAACATCTTTCATCTCATTATTTTTTACACATTCTGCTGTAATAGAATCTTCTTTTTTAATATCAGTACCTTCATCGTATTCATGTGAAAGTTGATGTTCATTTTGCTGCGAAGATATATTGAACACTTCAAACATGTCTGCTAACTCTGTTCCTGATAATAATTCATCAGCATCTTTTATATTTCCAGTATCTTCCGTTCCAGTATTCTGCTCAGTTATCTCATGAGTCATAGAGACGATAGATGCATCATCATTATTCCCAGTCTGTTCAATTAATAGATTATTTTCTACAGCAACTTCTTGAGTAGTTACTGAAGCTCGTATTGAGCTGGATTTATCTAACGGATTGATTTCATCATCTGAGTCAGTACCTATCTGTTCAACTGAATTGAGTAATAATGAATCCTGCATCACCAATGGTTCAACAATGTCAGCTTCAGCTTCTTTCTCAACATTGTTAATCAAAGTAGGCTCAATAACAGGTTGCTGCTCTTCCAATAAAGCTATAATAGATGATTGATTATCTTCATTTATGTTTTTAACATATTCAGGCTGGGCCAATAACCCTTGCTCTTTTTGCTCTAAGCTTTCACTTATATAAGACTTGGTTGTTACTGCCGATTCGGTTTCCTGTGACAGATTTTCTAATACAGGTTCTTTTGTATCTGCTGCTGCAACATTCACCGCCAAATCAGCCTTCTGAACAATGTCTTGTTGATCAGATGTTGTACTCATTGGATGGGCTTTCACATCCATTTTCAATACCGGACGTTTTAACTTTATCGAACGAGTCACTTGATCTGATGATACTGATGCCAAACTCCGTCTGGGATAACGTATTTCTGGCGTCTGATTTTCTTTAGAAGTCTCTTGATCCACAGATACAGGAGGTTTATTAAATTGAACATGCTCTGCATCTTGAATAGGATTCGTATCAATTAATAATTTTTTGTCCACTGGCGTCTCCCTATTCTTTTTTAAAAAAGCTAAATTTTTACCAACATATAAATACTTCTTAATAATAATTTGAATAAAAATACAAATAGGCATCATTAAGATAATAAATACTGAAAAATAAAAGGCTATTTTAAGTTCTATATTCATTTTGATTCTATAATGCAAAAATAATCTACTTAATTAAAAGTATAATAAATCACAC
>NZ_OOGT01000382.1 GCF_900323515.1 Acinetobacter stercoris
AGTTAATATGCACTTTGTTATGCATATCCTGTTTTATGCCGAATTAAATGAGTGTTACATTTATGTCTTTGATCTCTGATCAATCTAGAAGTTAATTAAAAAGCTCAGATACATGTGAAAATTGATCTAATTTCCATGTGTTTTTGATAATTTTCTTTCTTTCAATTTCATTAAACATTCCTGAAAAATCACATAATTTGATAAATTTTTCTTCTAATTCCTGCTGTGTCAAAGTATTGAGTGGATCACCTTTAGGATCAGTAACAAGCTCGGAAAAAACCTGATTTTTTTTAGTTTTAACTGTCACTTTTCCAAGCCATTTTTTAGGATAGTTTTTGTCAATTTCTTGATCTAAAATCATCCGTACTTTGTCACGAATTGAAATGACATTATCATCTTCAAGTGCGTGCTTTTTAAAAGAATCAAGCCCGGCATCAGCATAAACGGCAATAAGCCCAAGGACTGTTCCCATTGAGAATTTCGCCTGATGAATCGTTTTGGGAATAGTGACCAAACCTAAAACATCAATCGCAGCTTGATGCACATGTGCTGTAATCTCACTTATATCTTCAAATTTCAGTGCATTTTTTTTCATGAGCATGAGCAAGGCATCTGCTGCTGGATGGGTGTGCCGGCATGAAGCATGATATTTAAACGAGGTTTCAAGCAACGCCCAGCGCTGACCTAATTGATCATTTAAAAATTCTGGTTGAGCATCCGATGACATTCCCTCTGCCAAGCCCTGTCTCCCCTGCAAAATATTTTGAGCACCAGTTAGCCCGTCACGAGTAAAGTAAGCCGCAAGTAAACCGTTGGCAGCAGCTTTTGCTGTATGCAGTTGTTTGGAATCAGCAGCATCCTTTAGAAATTCCCATAGTCCGGCAGCTTGAGTACCAGCAGTTCCAATCAAATGTAAAAATTGTGATTGACTAAATTTCATCAATTTTCCGACTGCCACAGCTGCAGCCAATGTACCTACTGTTGCTGTTGTATGAAATATTTTGTAATGTGAGCGTCCTAAGAATTCCCCAATACGAATACCTGCTTCATAACCAGTGATACAAGCCAATAAAAAGTCTTTTCCGGAAATATCCAGATCCTGTGCCGCAGCAAAAGCTGCTGGGAAAACAACAGTTGCAGGATGCAGTACTGAGCTATTGTGTAAATCATCCTGTTCTACGAGATGAGAACATGCCGCATTGACAAAAGCAGCAAAATAGGCGGAAGTTGATTTTTCACTTACTAAAATTGTGGCTTTACCTGTTTGAGGCCCCATATATTGCGCAAAATGTTCAAATAACGGGATTGGATGCAGTTTTTTACTTGCATAAGCAGAAGCCAACCAATCTAGAAAAAGTGCCTTACAACGACTATAAACAGCTTCCGGGACTTGTTTTTCATCTAAATTCGCTAAAAAAAGTGTGAGTTCATTTGTTTCTTCCATTGATTCTTTTTCCTTTTAACTTAAGCTTATCTAATCAATAAATATTCCATACTGAATTGATA
>NZ_OOGT01000277.1 GCF_900323515.1 Acinetobacter stercoris
TATGAATACTTATCCAGGACTAAAGTTTCTTTTGTGAAATATAAAAATAAATGAGAAATAATCTGGGGGTTAGATTCAAGTCAAAAGCAAAATCATATAAAAAACTGGATCAACCATTTGATCCAGTTTAATAAAAGATAGTTTTAAGATTTTTCTAAACGATTAGAAATTTGCAACAAAACTGATGCCATAACGTCTGCCATCAAGTAATTGATCTCCATTTACATCCTCAGCTTTCTCGTCAAGGATGTTATAAATACCAAATTTACCTTTTAGATTATTTGTAAATTGATAATTAAAACCTACATCCAAAAAGGTATAATCAGGGTTCGGTTTTGACATGGAACTACGACCCAAATATGGTGAAGTTTCACTACGATAATGTAAACGTGACCAAACATTCAAAGCATCATAAATATCGTAATCTACCGTGACATTAAACATATGTTCAGGCATTTGATTTAATGGTTGTCCTTTATATGCGCCTGACTTGATCTCCGTATCCGTATAAGTATAGTTCGCGCCTAAATTGACACCTTCGCCAAGTTCAATGTCATATGTTGCTTCTATGCCTTGCATAGTTGCTTTATCAATATTGAAACGGCTGCCATAAAAGTTCCACATTTTTATATTGCCATCAGCATCTAAACGGCCAAATGGATCTGGGCATTTCCACGTTGATGAATTTCCATTTACACCACCTTCTGACTGACAAATTCTGTCTTCGGTAATCCTATCTTTAAACTCTGTATAATAAGCAGTTAAAGTGGCTTTCGAACGCTCACCACGCCAAGCTGTTGCAAGCTCATAGGTAATTGATTTTTCAGGATCAAGATTATCATTACCGATAATAAAAGCGCTTCCCTTACCTGTTACAGAATGGACATCACTATTTGACTCTTTTAAATCTGGTTGTTTATATCCTGTAGATACACCGCCTTTAAATGTCCATGCATCATTTAAATTATAAACACCATATACACGTGGAGAAAAATTGCCATCATAGTTTTCATCATGGTCATAACGTACACCTGTGGTTAAGTCAAATTTATCAGTTATAGACCATGTATCTTCAGCAAAAATGGCAAATGCCCAGCGTTCCAACTCAGTAATAGGCATAGCATCATTTTGATTTGTTGCTCTATCTGTTAATTCTTCATTTTTAAAGTAAGCACCCAGAATCAACTTATGATTGTTTATATCCCAGTCCCATTGTGAATTGGCAATCCATGTCTCAAGCTCAATACCACTTGTTGTTCCATTACTTCGGTCTGGATTTTTTGACTGTTCTAACTGAATATATGAAGTACTTTTTAAGGTATCAGAATAACGACCATTATGTGTAATGCTATAAACATTACGATAATTACGTCCATTACTACCTTGCGTCTGTTTTTCTCCCGGCTTAGCAAGTTCTACCGTTTTACCTATCGTCGTTTCACTTTCCTGTTTTAGAAAATTCGCATCAAATTCAAAATCATGATTATCATTTAAAATATATGTTAGTCGTGTATTTAAGCTTTCTCGTTCTGTACCTCTAAAACCGCCAGCATAACTATCTTCATCACGTTTTTGTTTATTTAAGCCAAGTTGCAGCCCCAGTTTATTCGGTATTAAAGGTCCAGCTAAATAAACAGAGCCATTTTTGATATCTCCTGAATCACCTTGATCCTGTACAACAGTCCCTAATTCAACAGTACCAGTCCATTCATCGGTCACTTTCTTGGTAATAATATTAATTACCCCACCCATGGCATCAGTACCATACAAGGTCGAAGCTGGTCCACGTATTACTTCAATACGTTCAATCGCAGCCATAGGCGGCAATATATTTTTCTCAAAACCATTGTCGTCACCATTTGGGTTCACATCTTTCGAAAATTGGCGTTTACCATTCACTAAAAATAAAGTGTAATTCGATCCCATTCCTCGAATACTGATGGTTTGGGCAGATCCTGCCCCTGAAATAACTACCCCTGGTGTATTTCTAAGCACATCGGTTATGTCGTTATATTCTCGTTTATCCAACTCTTCTCTAGTAATGACGGTCATTGCAGCAGGTGCTTTTGTAACATCCTGTTCATAACCAGCGGCTGTTACAACAATAGTGTCAAGTTTTACTGCCTCATCAACTGTACTCTTTAATGTTGCTGTTTTTATTGATGTTTCTGTTGCATAAGCAGAGCTCATCAAGACTGTGAGGATCGAAGCGCTGAGAACGGAATACGCAATTTTGATGTGCATTTGTAACCCCAAACTTAAAATTACCTTAAAAACTGTCATGGAGTTTAACAAAAAATAATACAAATGCAATTAATATCAATAATTATTCTCATTAATTTTATTTTTCAAATAAAAATAAACCCTCATAAAATGAGGGTTTATTTCCTAATCCAGTTTTATGCTATTTTAAATTATTTAAAATAAGCACCTTCAGATTGGCTATGGTCGGTCTGATCCACTACACGAGCCAGCTCTGGAATATGTTCTTTAAGCGTAGTTTCAACACCTTGTTTTAAGGTGACATCGATTGCAGAACATCCTTGGCAACCACCACCAAATTTAAGTACTGCAGTTAATCCATGCTCCTCATCTTCAAGCACTTCAACTAATGCACAGTTACCACCATGCCCTGCAAGACCCGGATTGATTTCGGCCTGTAGTATATAAGTAATTCTTTCTTCAATAGATGCATCAGGACCAACACGTGGCACTTTAGAATTTGGCGCACGGAATGTTAACTGACCACCAAAACGGTCTTTATTATAATCAATCACCGCATCTTTTAAGTAAGGAATAGATGGCGCATCGATAAATGCAGGAAAATCGGCATAATCCTGTTTGTAATCTGTTGGTACAACTTCTTCAGGAGCACTATAAGCCATGCAACATTCAGCACGTGGAGTACCAGGATTTTCAACAAAAATACGAACGCCAATTCCTGGAGTATCCTGTTTAGCCAATAAATCGCGTAAATACTCTTGTGCAGTTGGTGTAATCAATAAATTTGGAATTTCTTCTGCAACTGCAGTATTGGTGTTCTCAGTCGACATAACTTTTTCCTCAAGCTGAAGCTGTTATTTTAACTGAAGATGCGGCAGAATTTGTAAAAATCAACCAAAATTGTCGGAATTAATAAAAAAGTTCGGGCTTTTCACCCAATTAATGGCATTATTGCTGTTAAATTACTCTTTTCGCTTTGTGAGTGCTTATGCTGCATTTACCCTTTAATCATACAATTACCTTAATTATCATTACCATCATCGTGTCATTACTTGCTTTCTCTAACCAAAATGTAATGAATCGTTTAATTTTTTGGCCACCAGCAATGCAACGTGGGCAATATGACCGTTTCATCACTTATGGCTTCGTACACGCCAATGGTATTCATCTACTCTTTAACATGATCACTTTATTTTTCTTTGGTAGTGTGATCGAAAGTTTTTATCGACAATACCTTTATGATTTAGGCTTTGTTCTGTTTTATATGGGTGGACTGATTTTTTCGATTTTGCCTGACTATTTCAGAAATCGTAATAATCCTCATTGGGCAAGTCTAGGTGCTTCTGGTGCAATCTCTGCAATTTTATTTGCTTATATTTTATTTGCACCATGGCAAATTATTTACGTCTTTATTATTCCCGTTCCTGCGATCATTTTTGCCGTTTTATATGTTGCCTACAGCATATGGGCCGGGAAACGCCAAAATGATAATATCAATCATAGTGCCCATTTATGGGGTGCTGCATATGGCATCATTGTCACAATTTTGATAGAACCACGTATGATTATGCATTTCCTGACAAAATTGTCTGAAATTCCACTGTAAAATAACTGCCAAAGCCCTTAATAGGGCTTTTTTTATTTTTATCTAAGGATAGATAAAAAT
>NZ_OOGT01000328.1 GCF_900323515.1 Acinetobacter stercoris
CCTATAAAATCTTACAAATGCATGGTTATTCCTAGCTGGAAACCTCGACCAGGAAGTGGGGCAATATATTTTAGTGGTGAGTTTTGAGGACGTGCTTCGTCATCAAGTAAGTTTGTACCATTTAAAAACAGATCAAAGTCGGCATTTTTAAGCGAAACTTTTTTATTTACATATAAATCAACAAGATTATAAGATGGTAAAGGTTCTTCTGGATTTACACTTTTACCTAAGTATTGTGCTTTTTCATAATAAATACTTGATAAACGAGCACTCCAGTCTTCTTTATTCCATTCGAGGCTTGCACCATAACGATTGGTTGGCATTTCCATAAAAAACATCCCTTCGTTTCCTAGACCATCTTTAGGTGTTTTATCTATTTTGTTTTTAACCAGGTCAGCAAAAGCAGAGACTTTTAGATTGCCGAATTGAGCCAGATTAAAATTGTAACTGGCATCAACCTCAAAGCCATTAATTTCGGTATCAACTTGTTTCCAGTACTTTAGTGGTAATCTATTTCCTAATCTTTCCATACCAGAGTGAGACAAGTAGGTATAATCGTCAAATTTGGTTTGATACACAGTGCCCGTGATTTGTGCTGATTCGAAATGCAAGCTTGTCGTAAATTCTAGGCTATGCATCCATTCTTTTTTTAGTTCCTGATTGCCTTCTTCCTGTGCCATTTGCGAATAATGTATTCTGCTGGAATAAAGTTCATTTATTTCAGGGGCACGTTGTGAATCGCTGTATTTAAAATAAAAACTTAAATAATCTGTTGGGTTGAGACCAAAGCCAGCAAAATAGCTTTGTAGATTAAAATCCTGATCTTTCAATTTGCTATTGCTTGAACTATTTGACAGTTTAAAACTTCCATTTGCGACTTGATGCTCTACTTTTTCAAAACGATATCCTGCATCTACCATCCAGTATTTAAATGCCAGTTTTTCGGTTAAAAATACTGCTTTGGTGTCTGTTTTTACATTTGGGAGGTAGCGTTTGGTTCCTGAACCTGTGACATCACGTGTAGAAAAATTTAAACCGAAAGTCCCTTTTAATGTATCCCAGGCAGAATGGTTAAATAAGCTCTCTACAGTGCTGGTATCGAATTTATAAGTATTGGCATTGGATGCCCCCAGATATTCACCTGTTTTATTGATGATTTTTGATGCATTTAGCTGCACACTGTCAAACCCGATAAAAGGATTTTTAAAGAGTGATTCAACTGCATAACGGTTTTGTTCATTTTTAACAATAACTGGTTGTGGTCTATAAACATCCTGATCCCTAAAGTTATCCATTGAAAAACCTGGTACACCATATTCGGTGTCTTTTCTATCGAAAACCAGACCAATATATCCAGCGTCATTATCCAGAAAGTAGGTTGTTCCAATAGCCAGATTTTTATTTTCAAAATTGCTATTCCAGAGTTTTTTATAGGTATTAGGAGTGACGTCTTTAGCTACGTTTGTATAATATTCAGGTGAATTAGGTTTATAGTTTGGATTTGGAGTGTTCACATATTTAACTCCATCTTTTATGGTTATTGGGTCACTTGTATATCTTTTTTCTTTGGCATAGTCATAGTATTCACCATAACCATTTTCCCAATTATCGACTGCATATTTATCTATAAATGGTTGGTGACCAGTATTATAGACTGTAGGGATTGCATGTATTTGGCATACGCCCGTTAGAAAGGCGTTATATCCTCCTTGAGGATAAAACATTTTTGTATCACACACGCTGGCTTTACTATAACCAGGAATGTCATAAGAGGAAATGTTTTGCCGAGAAAACTGAATATTGGTACTCAGGTTTTTCTGGTTATTGATATTTAATTTTAATCCACGGGCATCAACATTGTTGAATCCTTTTTTAAATGCAATATCAAGACTATGACTTTTTTCTTCTAGCTGTTTTGAAAGAATTCCTGTGTCCACATCCACACTGCCACCAATTGCATGTCCACCATAACGAACAGCATCTGATGATTTATGAACTTGCAGTTTTTGGGTAAACAGTGGATCAAAAGGAATGTTGATGTTGCCACTAATAGAGTTCATACCATTAATAGATTGACCATTTTCATAAATACCAACCCTGTTTCCAGATAGACTTCTGATCACTGGTCCGCCAGCATTTGGGCCAAAGGAGCTGCTTTGAACACCAGAGATATGCTTGATTGCATCACCGAGTGTGGCAACATTTTCGATGCGGTCTTTGCTGACAGTTGTAAGGTCAGGATCGTTTTCTTTGTCTTTTTTTTCTGCTTTTACCGTGATCGTTGCCAATTTTACAATGTCTTGTTCTACAGCAAAAGCAAAGGAAGGTTGTATCAATGCCAATATGTATAAAGTGAGTTTATTCAGTTGCATGGGAGAGTTGCCTTGTTTAGTTTATGTAATGTTATAACATTACATATAAG
>NZ_OOGT01000167.1 GCF_900323515.1 Acinetobacter stercoris
AACTATGACAATAAAAATGCGGAGAAATTAAATTTCCCCACATTTTTAAATATGATTATTTAAAAATTCAAAATGTTATGATTCACACACTTTCGTCGCACTCACACTCTTTATCACAGGTAAAACATATCTAATATCAGCAGGACGATTGGTTTTACCATACCAATAATATTCCAGCTCACTTGGCTCAAATGTCGCATAGCATACGGAGTTATTTTGATTACCGCCGTAGCCTACGATCTTACCTGTAGTTGTTTTACCCACCACAAAAAACACATGGCCACCACCTGTACGTGTTTTTATGGCCACACAACCATAGGCAGGTTTTGAAAGCTTTTTAGCGGTATCACGATATTCAAGTGCACGCATATAAAGCTTTGGGTACTCTACCCCCGCACGTTTTAAACAAATCGCCACAAATACCCCACACCACGGCGTCTCATCCTCTGACCACCATGCTTTTAGTTCTTTTAACCATCCAAGTATAGTCGGGTTATGTGTGGTTTTACTGGTGTTCTCTTTCAGTCCATTATGTTTATAAGCTTCAACCATCCAAGCTAGTTCTGGTTTTTGATTTGACATTTCTATACCTCATAAAAAAACCGACTATGTTTTAATTAGTCGGTTTAAAATTGAATGATGTTTAATTTACTGCCCAAATGATAAGTGCAATTGAAATACCAATTGCTAAAATGAGTAATGCAAGCGATTGTATTAAACCTGCACGATCTGCACCTTGTTCGCTCATTTCGCTCATTTTTCCATCTACCTTTAATTTAGACTTTGATGTATGCTTATGCATAAGTAATTACTTCCCCTAGTAATTAGTCGTAAAAAAACCCCGAAAGCTGTAACTTTTGGGGTTTTGTTTTAAGGAGCTTATTATTTTTTCTTTAATGTTTTGATCTCCTTGATCACGTCCAAAACATTAGAGTTCTTCCGCTTCAACATGAAATTAAAAATCAGTCTGACAATAAACCAGCCTGGTAATCCACACATGAAAATGATAAAAGCCAGTCCGACTATGCCGAACCAGTCCGTTATCCAATGGGTTAATTCAAAATACCGAATTGCTGTAGCACCTAAGCCAAGACTAAATACGATCGTTGTAATAATCCCGATCGCCCATTCTTTAGGTGTTCTTGGTGTCTGAATCATCATGAGAACAATCAAAACAGCACAAAAGACGGATAGTGCAACGATCGCTAAGAAGCTAATTCCAATCACTTTTGCACCTCCACTTGCAGATACGGTCGCAGCCGTTGTAGTTACAGGCTCTGTCATCTTATTTCCCCAAATTTGCTCATAAAAAAAGCATCCTTTTGGATGCCTATTTCTTCCGAAAACATTTATATTTCCAATTCAATCACTGGACCCTCTAAAGCCAGTCTTTTGATTTCACTACCCGAGATAAAAACCCGATTGCCAACAGTGTATCTGGTATTACTGCTACACATCACCAAACCAGAACCATCAACCACTAAAACCTTATAGTTCGGATGATCTGCACTGGTAATGGTTCCTACAAACTCTGCATCTTTAGGCAATAGATCAATGAGCCTTGCTAGTGCATTAGACATGCTGAATTACCCTCTCGACTTTGAGCGTTTGACTGACAACGGCATAAGTAAAACTGACATTGACACTCTCGATAATGCCCCACCATTCGCCGTTAAACCCCAATACATCACCAGGAGCACATTCCCCAATTTCCGGAGTTAATGGCATGGCCAAACTATGTGTTTCGACCATACCGGCTTTGGCCAACTGAGAAATTGCGTAGCCCTGCATCGATGCTGTTTCAAAAAGTGGATTATTGGCTGTTTCATACAGCACATTACCAGCAGTATCACGACGTTTGATTTGAGCTGTCAGTCCTGTCCGATCATTGGTTAAGGTTATGCCATTATAATCAGGATAAAGCTCATAATCCGTTGAAAGATCAGTCACGATACTTTCAGGAATCAAAACATCATAATCCTGCACATCAAGCACATTCCAAAAAGTCTTTTTATAACGTGGTCTGATTGCTATTGATTGCCCTGCTTTTGCGCTATAGATAAAACCACCACCAGCTTCACAAATCAGTTTAATCGCAGCGATTGGCGTTAAATTTGAATAACTCAAACTGTCAGTCGGCAGTATCCAGCCAAGGTCATCGATCAGTTGCCATTTAAGCTCTATAGATCGATTGATACGTTCTAACTCAGCTTGTACCAGTTGAACAGAAGTCCTTTCATTTTCCTGGGTAAATGAGCGTGTAGCTGCATATGGTGCATCGAGTAAAGCGGTAATACTACGACCGCTGAGTTGGTAGGTTACTGATGCGAATTTTTGGGAACGACTACGATTTTCAAGCAACATATGATGTTCATTGCCATTCACCATGATTTTTAAAACTACAGGCTGGTTATCAACCGGTTCGAGCTTTGATATTTCCGAAGCTGGAACTGTTAAACTATATGACCAGCACCAACGGCTTCGATCTGTATTATAACTCCCCTCATAAACAAGTATTTTCTCGCCGTTGTCTATTCGGCTTACTGATATGTCATTCACGATATACCACCATTTTTTAGAATATAACTCGGGTGTAACTTTGCTAGAACCAAAGTTAAGAATGATATTAAAAGGATCAATGTCACCGATTGGCTCTATAAAATTAAGAATAGTTGAGCCTTGGTATTCAGGCTGTTTGGGTTTTGGCCACGGCGGAATTTTACTTTTTCGATAGTAAATCGCTTTTGCTTTATGCCAGATGATTGGCTTGCTTATTCTCGCTGGTAATGCCCGATCAAAAGGAAAATTAAACTCATCACTTAGATTTAGAGCCACATCATATTTAAAGCTGTCATTTTGTCTTATGCGAATTCTTTCTTGCCAATCCAGAATCAAGCCCGTTTGATGTTTAAATGTATTATCAAAATTAAAATGACATAGATTAAATAACTTATGATTTTCCTGAAAAGGAACGAGTGAATCATGATTAACTGACCTCGCCTTTTCAAAAACAACATCCAGATTTATCCCAATAACTTGGGCATGTTCATAAATCAAAGCCACTGAATTTTCGACAGAACCTGCCGTAAGCGCATAAATTTCAAATAAACGATTGATAACTTTGGGTTTCGTTTCTATAACATCACAATGTTTTTCTATTGCATAGCTATGTTCATGTATAAATTCACTATGTAGTGAAACACCGAGCAAGAAATTAAGATCAAAAACAGCGTTAATTTCACTGACATGATTTAAACGACATTCACCCTCAATAACGCCGTGAAATTGAATTGGCTCGGATGGTTGATCATTTGCCCCAAAATTTAAGATCGTTTCGCCAGTACTGGCTTTTTCAAAGTTTAATAGGATATTGTGGGGATCTAATTCATTCATTTAATTAAACTCCACATAAACGCTTTATTCAGTCATTTTAATCATGATTGAATCCAGGTGAAGTGTTCCGCCCAAGACCAATTTTGAATCCGATAGTGTTATATCAGTACCCACTGCAAGATCAGCAACCGCTTTATTTTCGCCGTTATAGAGTCTCGCCCAAACAGGTATTGCCGTTTTTAAGACTAGTCCTGATTCACTCGGATAAAGCTCAATCTGATTGTCCTGATATGCCTTTACGCAAGGCTTGGGTAAATCAAGTGATACAATCAGAGCACTATTATCAGCGGATATAGAGGTGTTTTCAGGTTTTGTACTGCTATAAAAAACAAAGGTAGCATTTTTGCTACCTTGATCTATAAAATTTGCTAAAGCTTTCAATTGTTCAATCTTGGCTTCAGGACTTAGTAATATACTCATTTTGGCACCACATTATCCTGAATCACAGCGTTATACTGTCGAGTTCGATCAAAAGCCACTACAAAACACGTTATAGCCGTGTTTAACCTTAAAAAACTATATTGACCTTCATTATCAGGGCATACCACTAAAATAGGTTGAAAATTAGATTTATTAAATAAAATAACCAAAGCATCTCTACAATTTTCACCCAACCTTTTAACAAAACCTTTGATACTTACCAACGTGTTCTTTGAATCTAGCGCAACATCTTGTAATAGATTAGAAGAATGTAATGCTTTCCTAGAAACGGGTTTCATTCAATTTCTCCTAAATAAAAAATTGGGCTTCCTACATTACCTGCCCCATTTATATAAATACCATCTGCAATATACATAGATTTATCGGCTAGATATGGAGTGATATTCTTTATATTTAGGGCTTTGCCATTATAGTAAATATGTTTCAACGTTCCACGTAAATATTTATTTGTATCAGCTAATGGTATTTCTAATGCAGCAATATTATTCGCTCCATAAATACCAGAATAACCAGAACCATAATCTGGAACTAACAAATCGCACAGAATATGATTTGATATGCGAGTTATTTCATTAAAATTACACACATATAATTTTGAAGTATTATTGGTATATGCTAACGGTAAACTCCCGTCTATGCTGGAAGTTAAATTAAAATTTACTGATACAGTATTGCTTGTAAGTATCGTCCCTAAAAACCAATTTGGAATAACATCGTTTTTTAATACTGAGTGATATAAACCGCAACATAAAATAGATTTTAAACCGTTTGTTTTTGTAGCATCTACATTTCTGACCAAATAAAAAGCATCAATATCACCAATTAAAGTAAAAGCCCGCCCTCCTGTTGTTGGTGTTGCTGAATCCATTGCAGGATCTGTAACAGTACCTGTACCTCTAGCCCAGTACCACCTTGACCAACCCCTTACAACCGCTGTCCCTGTACCATTAATTATCCAGTTTTTTGCGGGGTTTGTAGGATCAAAAGGCAACTGTAATACATCAGGATTATTATAATCATCAATATGAGTCATATTTTCGAGTAAACCTACCATCGCAAACTTTGCATAAGTCGATGTATATGAACCCGTATCACTTGAAATTGATTCATCTACACGAATATAAGGATGGTTTTCTTTAGGATTTTTCGCCCTATATACTCGCTTTACATCCGCAGTATCACGAAAAATAATTTCATAACCCAGTGATGCTAGTTTCGTCTCTCCAATCGTATATATGGATTGACCAAGATGTTCGGCTTTTAAAATTAACTGATTCGTTGCTGGTATGCCTTTAATTCGGTATTTACCGTTTATATCTTCGGGTTCAAAACCTGATAACTCAATAATTTGAAATAACAAACAATTGTGCGCTGTACTTGTTGTTAGATAAATATCACCTTGTTCATCAATAGCAGTATCTGAAACTGTTAAAGGTAATCCGTTAACCAAACATGTATCCAATAAGCGGATTAAATCTCCCCAATTATTATCCAGTTTTAACCCGTTCAAATGACTAAAAAATTGTACTTCTACATCAGATGGCATTTTCATTTCCCCAAAAATAAGGGCTGCATATGCAGCCCTTTCATTTATTTAAATAACCCGATCAATATCACCCCGTAACATGATCTGAAATTGATCTGATAAAGTTGTCGGCTCACTTTGTTTTACCGTGCGAATACACCACACTGGATATGTTGCAGCAATCGTATTAAAACGCAGAACGTTGCCGTTCACCCAACCACTGCCCCATCCCTCTTTTTTAATCACAAAATAAGGGACACCAGTCACAGGATTGATCGGTGCAATATCACTATTGATTGAACCTGTTGCGATTTGCCCAGAGGTTTCACCAATAATTTTATAAGTTGTATCCGTAAATACGATGGCCCAACGTTCCTGAATTGCACCATTATTCGTGACGATAATCGGATACAAGGCATCGTTATAATTAGCTGATATTGCACTGCCTGAGGCTTCATTAGCCCAAACACTATTCCATGTTTGTTGCACAAACTTATAGGTATAACGCGCTTGCATATCACCAATGACCAGTGCTGAGCCCACGATTGAATCTTCTGCCTGATAATTATGCGTAACAGGTTTAGTTAATGAAATTTGACCATTGATCTGCACATCACGAATTAAGCCCATATCCTGATAGCGGTAGCGAACAATTAACGGCGCTTCAAGATTATTAAGGGCAAAATCACCACTTAAAGTCACGATGCCATAATCATAATCAACCACGTACATACTCGTATTCACTTTAGCCCCTGCACAATCCTCAAGCTCACACCATGAAATCCGTTGATCAGGCAATTCATAACTTTGTCCTGCAATACAGTCAGGTAGTTGCATTGATTGACTCGAGCTGATAATCCCAATGTCACCTATACGAAATATTGGTACCTGACCATTGATCGGTAATCGTGTAGCGGATAAGCCTAAAATTTCACTGTCTAATGGAATATAGCTATAAGATATGGCGTTATAACGAACGGATTCAGGCGATACCCAAACCGGAACATTGATAAAAGTTTTAGTACCATCCATAATTTCAAGTTCTGATAAATACCATTCTTTGGATTCAATCTCTGATCTGTTCGCCTCGGTAATTTCTGTCTTTTTATAGAAATAAATATCCACAAAGCCCATATCATAATTGATCTTGCCATGTGCATACGTTGATTCAATATAACCTTTATCATCGGCTCTTAAAGTCAGTTGGCCATATTCCAATGTTGCCAAAACAACGGTTAAAGAACCTGGACGCACAGGAATAACCGGAACTCTAAAACTGACATGATTAATCGGTTGAATGTCAGTTGTGGTCGTTAAGGATTCCAGAGTCACGGTGCTTGAAGTATTGGCTTTCCATGAAGTTATTTGCACATTACCCGTACCGTAAAAAATAGAACCTGCACTGGTGCCACTATTGGTGAGTGGATCAATATTTTTATACAGGGTTCCAGTACGATCAATAAAGGTTTCCGTCCCCAGTTTAAAGCGTACAGACCCCGTTAAAATTTGCTCTGTATATCCGTTTGTTAAATCAAAACTCAGCGTATCAGCGCTGATAGTAGACGTACCTGCATTAATATCTGCAGTATCACGGTATTTAACCTGAACTGTTGTTTCATTAAATACTTTTAATTGGGATGTGATGCTTTTGATTTCAGAGTTTAGAGGTATAAATTCAGACATGGCTTAACCTCACATTGATGCACTGTATATGACATATTCACTAACAGTATAAATTCGCTTATAAACCACTTTATCCATGAAAGGCGTAGCTTCGACTTGACCGGTTAGATAATTGATTTTTCCTTGAACGTTCCCAACTCGATCAATCAGATTGCCTATATCACTACTCAGTGGCACATCAGTTAAAACCACACTTCCAGTATATTGCGATTCGAAATCACTCACGGGTACCGTAAGTTCGATACTATTCGGTTGTAGTGCTGCACCTGTGCCAATCGTGAATCTGATCAAATTTGATGTATCAGGATTCACATGCTCTATCTGCTGTTCTTTAGCTTCGCCAAAGCTGTAAGTGATGGTGAATACTGTACCTTTTTGGGGGAGCAAGCTTGGAACAATACGGCCAGTGCCTTTGGCATAATTGATCGTGCCCGTTGCATCACCTGTAAACTTGCCACTGGCATTACTTTTCGCAGTTTTACTCACTCCATCGAGTAACCATTTAATCTCGACACTACTAGCTGCAATCGCTTGCTGTCCCAAGTTAAACTCAAATGCAGGGCTTTCAACAGTTAAATTGGAACGCACAAATGTGGTAATGGGTGTACCCCAATACATCAGGATGGATGAGTCCACATCAGGCAGTGCACCTGTCGTTATCATCCATGTACCGGTTTCATAATTGATACTGCCTGCACCTATTGAAGCACTAGAACCTTTTAACTGGCCATTTCCGTTGTCTTTAAGATCATAAAATTTTCCTTGTGACATATACGAAATGGTTGTTGTACCTGGTGCAGGAATAGGTACAAATACACCTGTCCAGTTAGCGCTTTGATTATTTTGACTTACGAGAATAGAGTCAGAATGCAAAGATAAATTTGAATTCGTAGCAGGTTGAAAATTAATATAAAAACTATATGAACCTGCATTTGAGTAATCGACAGTCCATTGTATTATTCCGCGCTGATAATCAATTGTACCTATTGACGTACCAGATGATGATATTAAAAGCCCATTTTGATCTTTAAATGATTGGCTAATTAGATTAAACGTCAATGAATTTGGCATTACACCAGAACCTAAGCAATACTTTAGGTCTGGCCTTATTAAAGTGTATGCACTAACGGTTATTGCTCCATTATTCCCTGCGATATACGCAGAGCCTTCCCCCACTGCCTTAGAGTCTAATATCGCCGTTTCTGCCTGCGCAGATGGCACCAGTTGTGCAAAAATACTGGATGCCTTGATGCTATATTCACCCACATTGACATCATCAACAATGCTCACTGATGCACAATATTCGCCTGTATCTGCAACGATCGATTCGCGGATAATCGTGGTTGATTTTTCGTTGTTATACCATTGCTTAACGGATAGCCCGACATAATCTATATCTAAAGGGTCATTGATCGAATACGTTGCAAGTTTGTATTCAAACTCTTTACCATCAATAATGATTTTAGCAATTCGAGTTTCGGCTTTGGTAATCCGAACATACTGTTCATGTTGTAGGGCTTTACCCTCATTCGAGACTAAAACAATGGTATCGCCTACCGAGCATTCAGTTTCCGAAGTAAATAAGCAGACTTGAATGGTCTTCATCCCTTGCCAATGGGTATCTAAAGGAATTCCAGAAATCTGGCCACCTTTGGCCAAATAGTTTTCTACTCGGTTTTGTGCGCTTTTACGCTGGTCGTTCCAGTCTTTTGTACTAAATAAAAGTGCTGATACATTGGGGTCTTTTGGATTTTGCGATATAAAAACAGTAGCACCCATCAGTTTATCAGTATCATTTGTCGTGACCGCCGGAAATATTTTACGCATGGACACATCACCCATAGTGCGATCCATTTCTGAAATATCATCAAACAGGTTATTACTTTGACCATCAATGATGACTTGACCAGAATATTTTCCCCCGCCGTCTTCTGTATCTGCTAATCGTTCTGATTTATATAAAACCAGATTATTTGTTTCAATTGGCATTTCTTTACTCCAATAAAAAACCCACTCGGTTGAGTGGGTTTGATCTGTAAGTTGGGTCGTAATGATGAAAAATTAAAATTATTTATTTGTTGGTTTTAACAACATTTAAATGTAATTAAATAGATAGTAATTATGAAATTGAATAACT
>NZ_OOGT01000039.1 GCF_900323515.1 Acinetobacter stercoris
GACCTATATAGGTTTATATTAGCTTAAATAGCAGTTTCTTTTATATAGATTGTTAAAATGGCTACTGATTATCTGTTGTATAAAAATAGAGCATAATGATGCTTGCCTATTAAACAGTTGTAGTATGATGTATCTATATTTTGACTGATTTTATATATCAGTAAATTTTGCCAGAGTGAATTTTAGGATTCATTTCAAGCTCAAACATCGTTGGAATTTATAATGCCTGACTATCGTTCAAAAACATCGACACATGGAAGAAATATGGCTGGCGCACGTGGCTTATGGCGTGCAACAGGAATGAAAGATGAAGATTTTGGTAAGCCGATTATTGCGGTGGTCAATTCATTTACCCAATTCGTTCCAGGTCATGTGCATCTTAAAGATTTGGGACAAATGGTTGCTGAGCAAATTCATGCTGCTGGTGGTGTTGCTAAAGAGTTTAATACTATTGCGGTAGATGATGGTATTGCAATGGGGCATGATGGCATGCTGTATTCATTGCCATCACGTGATTTGATTGCAGATTCTGTAGAATACATGGTCAATGCACACTGTGCAGATGCGATGGTCTGTATTTCTAACTGTGACAAAATCACACCAGGAATGCTTATGGCTGCAATGCGTTTAAATATTCCTGTGGTCTTTGTTTCTGGTGGGCCGATGGAGGCAGGTAAAGTTAAAATCCGTGGTAATGAAAAAGCCATTGATTTGATTGATGCCATGATCGTTGCGGCAGATGATCATTATACTGATGAAGAAGTTCAAGAGTATGAACGTTCTGCATGTCCAACATGTGGTTCATGTTCAGGTATGTTCACTGCAAACTCAATGAACTGTTTAACAGAAGCACTTGGCTTATCTTTGCCAGGGAATGGTTCGATTGTAGCGACCCATGCCAACCGCAAAAAATTATTTGATAAAGCAGGTCAGCTCATCGTAGAACTTGCAAAACGTTATTACGAACAAAATGATGACAGCGTATTACCACGTAATATTGCTAAAAAAGCTTCTTATGAAAATGCAATGACGCTTGATATTGCAATGGGTGGTTCAACCAATACGGTTCTTCATTTGCTTGCTGCTGCGAATGAAGCTGGTGTTGATTTTACGATGGATGATATTGATCGTCTGTCCCGTAAAGTCCCTGTACTATGTAAAGTTGCACCTGCGAAAAATGATGTACATATGGAAGACGTGCACCGTGCGGGTGGTATTATGTCGATCTTGGGTGAGCTTGATCGTGCGGGCTTGTTGGATACAACTGTATATACCGTGCATGAAAAGACCTTAAAAGATGCTTTAGATAAATGGGATATTATTCGTACAGAAAACCCTGAAGTGTATGAGTTCTACAAGTCTTCACCAGGTGGTGTTCCAACGCAAACCGCATTTTCACAAAACCGTTATTATTCATCTTTAGACGGTAATCGTGAAACTGGTGTCATCCGTAACGCTGAGCATGCTTTTTCTAAAGATGGTGGTTTAGCGGTACTTTACGGTAACATTGCACTTGATGGCTGTATCGTGAAAACTGCTGGAGTGGATGAATCTATTCTTAAATTTAACGGTACAGCCCGTGTCTTTGAAAGTCAGGATTCTTCTGTAGATGCCATTTTAGGTGGAGAGATCAAAGCTGGTGATGTTGTTGTCATTCGTTATGAAGGTCCACGAGGTGGTCCTGGTATGCAGGAAATGCTTTATCCAACCAGTTACCTAAAATCTAAAGGCTTGGGTAAAGAGTGTGCCTTGATTACTGATGGTCGTTTCTCTGGAGGTTCATCGGGTCTTTCGATTGGGCACGTTTCTCCAGAAGCTGCTGAGGGTGGAGCGATAGGTCTGGTCGAAGATGGTGATATCATCGAAATTGATATTCCAAATCGTACTATACATTTAAAAGTGGATGATGCGACTTTGGCTCATCGTCGCGAAGCTCAAGAGAAAAAAGGCTGGCATCCAGCTGAAGAGCGTCCGCGCAAGATTTCTAAAGCACTTAAAGCATATGCAATGCACACTACTAGTGCTGCAAAAGGTGCAGTACGCGAAATTTAATTTGGATCTTCTTTATACAATGAAAAGCACCCATCAAAATGATGGGTGCTTTTTTATCGATAAGGTTTTTTTGCTTAACACGAGCAGTATTTTTACGTGTTAAAAAGGTGTGTAGCACTCAGGTTAAACTTTTTCACAGAGCTACGAGATTTAGTGATTAATACTGAGCTGACTTAAATAGACTTCATTTATCGTTTTTGAAGATATTGAACATTTTTCCTTGAATTGCTATAAGTTTTGGATAATGCTTATATTCATTTTTTAGGCATCTGCACTTAAGGGTGCTAAAATTCACCTTCTATTTTCTAGAGTTAAATTTTGAGGCTGTGCTCATGTCACTGTTACGCCGTTGGTTTGATCCAATCCGATCGAGATGGTTCTTTCAAAAACCAACTCGCCAAGAGGTGTTACCCACGGAACAGGGGTTAAGTATTTATTTACGTTTAGATGACGTTTATAGCTATTTGGCTGTGCAGCAGCTTCCGCAACTCGAAGAAATTTTAACTGATGATCTAAAACCATTGAAAGTAGTGATTTCAGATACAGCAGCTGAACCCCCCAATGGAATGACTAAGACTGAATGGCATACGTATTGCTTGAATGATGCCAAAATTTTAGCGACACAACACCGTTTTAGTTATGACGAAGAAAAACCGGAACAACCTACCCAAGAAGCATTAAAGCAAGCTGAAACGATATTAAAAAATACCCCATTAACAGGTCAGAATTTCCTTTACTTACTCGAAGATGTATTTCATATGCTGTGGCAGCAGCAATATGGAAAATTACGAACATTGTTTGTAATGGCGAGCCAGCATCAAAAGCCGCAAGAGACTCCGGAGCGTGTATTTGATCATACGCCTGTGCTTGCCAGTTATTTTGAGTTTGGTGGGCGTAAATATCATGCTGTAGATGATTTATTACGCCTAACCCGCCGTTTAAAACAGCAAAAGTTATTGACTGATAATCCTATTTTTCTGATCAATCATATTGAATGGCGTGAGCATCTAATGAGTGATGCGGAGGAACTTGCTGAAATTCAGGCAATGCATCCAGAGTTGGATTTATATATTGCACTGGAAGATCCAATTAGCTGGTTGTTGCTGGCTTATATCAAAGAAGAATTGGCAGATTATTATAATATTCAAATGAATCTTTACCCGCTCAGTTATCGAAGTCGGGATCATTTTGACTGGAGTTTGGCAACACGGTTATCCAAACGGGCAGAAGTTGAATTTACTCCATTTTGTCGTCCGACAGCAGACAGCATCTTAGAGATGGCACATTTGTTCTATAGTGTTCCTGATGATGAGCAGGTAGATGCGATGTATGAAATTTTAAAAGCTGTATGGACAAAGGGCAAAGATTTTTCATTCAAGTCGCATTTTCAGCAAATGCAACAATTGCTTTCAATTGAGCAATTAACAGATGTAAATGTTGCTGAACTTTTAGCAAGAA
This sequence comes from Acinetobacter stercoris, assembly GCF_900323515.1. Classification (GTDB taxonomy): domain Bacteria; phylum Pseudomonadota; class Gammaproteobacteria; order Pseudomonadales; family Moraxellaceae; genus Acinetobacter; species Acinetobacter stercoris. The sequence continues at coordinate 3,511 of NZ_OOGT01000039.1, forward strand.
ATGATGCATTATGTGATCAAAAGCATCAACCAGACTTTCCTGTATTGGAGTTACGTATAAATGGAAAGCATTATGTTTTTAATAGCTTATACCGTGTCTGGATGATTGAGAGTATTTTTAGTAATGTACTAGAACAACTTTATAAAAGTGAGAACGATGCAGAAAATAACGAGTTTGAAATTTCAAAAGAATAAATGTGATTCACTTGATCAGGCACGTGAACAAATTGATGCGCTGGATCAGGTGCTCATCGAGTTAATTTCTATTCGTCAGTTTTATGTTGATCAGGCTGTACGGTTTAAACGGACAGAGACAGAGGTTCAATCTCCTGAACGCGTTGAACAGGTCATTGGCAAGGTAAGAAAAAAGGCTGAGGAATTAGGGACAGATCCTGATTTGGTTGAAACTATTTATCGTGAAATGATTCAGCATTTTATTCAAAGAGAATTAAAAGAAATTAGACCTTAATGCTTTTATATTTAATGGGTAAAAATCTTGAAAATATTCCGTTTATTTCTTTATGTATTGCAATATTCATAAGAGCTTGTCCTGTTTAAAAGTGGTTTTTGAATGAAAGAGATCATTATTGCTATTACTGTTGGGGTTTTAACAGGCGCTTTTACTCCTGTTTTTTACTATCATTTTATAGAAAAACCAAAATTAAATTTAGAAGTAGATAAACTTAAATTAGAAACTTTTAAAAGTTTTACGTCTTTTATTCCTAAAATTGATACACAATGTACTTCGAATAAGTTGAATTACTGGAATTGGGAAATAAGATGTAATATAAAAAATTCTGGTGATTATCCTGTTAATATTACTCTAAATAATATTAAATTAGGGCTTGCTAAAAATGTAGATCAAATAACAATTGGTAATGATCAATACAGTTATAAATGTAGTAAAAAAAGCTACTTATCTAGCCCAGGATCAAATAGCTATATCGGATGTAATATCTATTTAAATCATAAAAAATATCCAAATGGAGTTGTAATAAATGCTGCTGAAGCATATTTAGATTTTCAATTTAAAACAGATGAAAGTACACAAGTTATTTTAGAGAGCATTGATAATATTAAAGGTTTAAGCCAGTATGTAAAACAGATTTCAAATGATGGGGTAAAAGTAATTGTTGCTTTGCAATAATAAACAAATATTTAATTTTTTCCAAAACTCTGTGGTGATTCCCCTAAATGTTTTTTAAACATGGCACTAAAGGCACTGGTACTCTTATAGCCTAAGCTATTGGCAATACGAGAAACGGGTTCTCCACGGGATAACTTACCCAAAGCTAGAGCGAGATGCATTTGTTGTATCCATGCCCGATAGGGAAGCCCTGTTTCTTTTTGGAACAGGCGAATCAATGTTCTGGGGCTTGTTCCTATCATATCCGCCCAGGTATTTAGATCTTTTACATTGTGGGGATGTTCGAGTAATGCCTCACAAATTGAAATCAGACGTATATCTTTTGGCCATGGAATTTCTATGGGAAATGTTGTCGCCTGTTGAATCTCATGAAAAATGAGTAGCTGTAAGGATTTTTCCAGCTCCTCACTATATGGATAGTGATCTGGATGTAATTCATTAGTGAGATTAAGCCTGAGTACTAATTCTCTCAGTAAGTTAGTCATTTTGATTAAAAAACAAGTATTACCTACGCTAAGAGATGCCTGTTCCTCCACAAGTACGGTACTCAAGCGGACTTGACTGAGCGAAGTAACGCTATGTTCGACAAAGGCTGGAATCCAAAGTGCATATTGCGGTGGGACGATCCAGATATTCTGATGTGTCTGCACCCGAATACTTCCCTCGGATGCATAAAGAAGTTGCGCGCGTGAATGAAAATGTGGTGCGATAACACTTCGATAAAGTTGGAAAGACCCTTTTGGAATGACTAAGGGCTGATTTATTTTTGTAGACATAGATTGCTATTTTTGCTTTGAAATTGTCATTTATACGATGATTATTGGAACATGGAATCTAATATGCCAAATTAAAATAGCATAACCACGGTGCAAAAGGATAGACATCAACTATGCAAGCCTCATCTGAACAGTCCAATCAAAATATAACGGGAAATACAGTAAAAACACAGGGAATGATTGTCCCTATTATTTGTGCTGTTGCAATCGCACATTTACTGAATGATTTAATTCAGGCATCTTTGCCTGCAATATATCCTTTGCTCAAGTCAAATTTTGCATTGACGTTTACCCAGGTAGGGCTGATCTCACTGGTATATCAAGTGACAGCATCTCTGCTACAACCATGGATTGGATTTTATACAGATAAACATCCAAAACCTTATTTGTTACCTTTGGGTATGGCAGTGACACTAATAGGTATCGGACTGCTCGCTTTTGCTCCAAGTTTTGGCATGTTGTTGTTTGCAGCATCATTGATCGGTGTAGGTTCCTCTACGTTTCATCCAGAAGCATCTCGTGTGACACGTATGGCATCTGGAGGTCGTTTTGGTACGGCACAATCAGCATTTCAGGTGGGAGGAAATACTGGATCTGCGGTTGGTCCATTGTTGGCTGCGGCTATCATAGTGCCCAATGGTCAAGCAGCAGCAGCGTGGTTTATGCTGTTTGCACTTGCTGCAATCTTTGTATTGTTCAAAGTGAGTCGCTGGACCATACAGCATGTTCAAAAACAAGGTGCAAATAGTGCAGCAGTGACCACACAAAAGCTACATGGTAAAACCCTGTTCCGCGCATTGCTTGTGATCGCAATTCTGATTTTGACTAAATTTACATATATCGCAAACATAAGTAATTACTATACTTTTTATCTGATTGATAAATTTCATGTGTCATTACAGCATGCTCAGCTTTATTTATTTGCTTTTTTAGCTGCAGTTGCTTTTGGAACGTTTATCGGAGGACCTATAGGTGATCGTATAGGGCGAAGAGCAGTATTGTGGTTTTCATTTATTGGAATGATTCCGTTTGCATTACTCATGCCATATACCAACCTGTTCTGGACAGTCATTTTGGCAATGCTCGCCGGTATGATTTTGTCATCCGCCTTTGCTGCAATGGTTGTATATGCACAAGAAGCAGTACCTGGAAGAGTTGGTATGATTTCAGGCTTGATGTTCGGTTTGATGTTTGGAATCAGTGGTATCGCAGCAGCGGGGCTCGGGCATTTGGCAGATATTTATGGAATTTCATGGGTATTTAAATTTTGTTCTTTTTTACCATTATTAGGCTTTGCAACATTCCTGTTACCAAATACCAGAGTCAAATCTTAAAAGCATAAAAAAGCCCTGATGCATTGTCAGGGTGTTTTTTTGCGCTAAATAGAAAAGATGATCAATGTTATTGTTTAGCTGAGAAGCAGATTGGAAAAATTAAATGTTCCAGCCTATTTCAATATCTGTTATATGATTTTGAACCATTTCATATTCGTGTCTTTTACAGGTCAGCCAAAGCCTTACAAAATCTTCACCTAAATACTTTTTAAGAGTTAGATTTTTTTCAAAGCGATGAAGTGCTTCTAATTGTCGAATAGGTAAGAAGTTATGTGAGTCATTTAATTTTTTTAAATGCGAAGGTTTTTCTAAAATAAAATCATGTTGTAAGCCATGCAAAACTCCAATTAAAATTACTGCACAGCATAAATAACAATTACTATCTGCACCTGCAACACGGTACTCCAGACGTTGATTTTCTTGATCTGTACATGGCAAACGGATGGCAACATTACGATTATTGATCCCCCAATTGGCTTCAAGAGGAACATGACTACCGAATTGAAAGCGACGATATGAATTAATATTAGGCGCCAGAATTGCCATTGATGCAGGCATTAAGTCTAATAAACCTGCCAGAACCTTGGTTAGAGTCGGGTTCGGCTGTTGAATGTCATGGTGACTAAAAATGTTTTTATTGTTCTGATCTTGCAGGCTCATATGAAAATGTAGCCCACTACCGGCTTTGTCCATATCGGGTTTTGCCATAAAGCAGGCATTTAAGCCATGTGTTGTCGCTATTTGTTTGACGATACGTTTCATGGCAAAAATATCATCGCAAATTTTTAAAATATCACGAGTGTGCTGAAGGTTAATTTCATATTGCCCCGAAGCACTCTCTGCAACAATTGCCGTCATTTCGATTTTCTGTCTTTTTGCTTCTATTTCAATTTGTTGTAGTACATTTTTGTAATCATCAGGAGCATCGACATCAAAACATTGGCTTATATTTTGGGAAGTAGAAGAGGGTGTTGATTGATTTTCAAATAAATAAAATTCAATTTCACTACCCATAATCGGGAAAATATTTATTTTATTGAATTGACGAATTATTTTCTTTAACTGGTTTCGAGGTTCATATAGACAGTCAGAACCATTTTCATTTTGCATTGAAACATAAACTTGGGCATGTGTTTCAGGCTGTAATGCGCAAGGTTTGAGCGTACCCGGAACTGGCATACATAAGCGGTCAGGCTCCCCAATATATTTTCCTAACCCTGTTTCCTCAACTACGTTTCCATCTAGACTCATGCCATATATGGAAAGAGGGAAATAGCAGCCTTTTGCAAGATTATTGAGAGTCTTGATATCTATTCGCTTACCCCGAAGATGTCCGTTTAAATCATGTAAGCAAACATCAACATGTTCGGTTTCAGGATATTTTTCTAAATATAGCCGTACTTCTTCTAAGAATTGTTGTGAATTTTCGAGGTCTGGATAAACCTCGCTCTGAGGGTGAATCATAGAATTGTGAATCGACATATTCATTTTACTGCATCCAAAATGCGATAAAAAAATGATACAAATGTCGGTTGTGACTGTAACGTAAAAAGGTCATAAAATTTATTTAAACGTTTTAAAGCATCGTTGATATCAAAAGAGTTAAATAAAAGGAAAACGCTAGAAAAGATAATATCTAAAAATTTATTGCTAAATAAGAAAGTATATCCACATGTTTAAGAAAAAAATGTTTGAGCTTTATAATCGTTTTCATCATTTTGGTTATTTGATTTACGTAAATAATTTGCTAAATCCGTGTCAGATCATATGATCATTTTTATCATTATTGCTGTTCGGACAAATTATTTTAATCGAAAACTAAATAGTGTGTTGCAAGAGAAATCTGTTTTTGAATATGTAGTGCAAGACTTTTTTAAAAAATTGCAGATATTTTAAAGGTTGATGAAATAGAGGGCATTTCTGCCCTCGTGGATTGATATTATTTTGCTGCTACCGGAGCCAGAACTTTGTGCTGGCTGGTTGTTCTTGCTGGTGCTTTGTGAACCATAGTGTAGGCATAATCTACTCCCATACCATAGGCACCAGAGTGTTCGCGAACGATATCCATTACCGCATCATAAGTATCACGATTTGCCCAGTCACGTTGCCATTCAAGTAAAACTTGTTGCCAGGTCACAGGAATTACACCAGCTTGCACCATACGCTGCATGGCGTAATCATGTGCTTCTTTAGAAGTACCGCCTGAAGCATCCGCAACCATATAAATTTCATAATCTGTATCATGCATGGCACTGAGGGCAAAAGACAGGTTACATACTTCAGTCCAGAGACCTGAAACAATAATTTTTTTACGGTTATTGTTTGCCAAAGCATCGCGTACTTTTTGGTCATCCCAAGAGTTCATTGATGTACGCTCTAAAAGAGGTGCTTCAGGAAAAACATTGAGTAATTCAGGGTAAGTTTGTCCAGAAAAGCTCTCGGTTTCAACGGTAGTAATAGTTGTGGGAATATCGAAAACTTTTGCTGCTTTGGCTAAAGCCACAGTATTGTTTTTTAAAACTTGACGGTCAATAGATTGAACGCCAAAAGCCATTTGTGGCTGGTGGTCAATAAAGATAATTTGTGAGTTTTCTGGGGTAAGTAATTCTAAAACTGATTTATTCATTTTTACATCCTGAGTGATTTAACGTTCTGTTAATAAGATTAATTAAATTAATTTTCGTAATCAGTACTATTTTTAGAACGATGCTTCTTGATATTGCGACACTTTAAATCTGGCATGTTTAATAAGGTTATTTCAGTAGATTATTTATTTTATTAAATTATTCCGTTATTCAAACATGATTGGAAATGTCAGACCATGCCAAGCAATCTGACATTGTATTTAAGCTAAAGTTGATTAATTAAGGCTAGGTAATTTAATCGGGGTTTTGGTTAATTCAGCATAAAAATTGGCAATTTCAAAATCCAGGAAAAAGCTATTATCCCAATTCGCATAGCGCTTTTTGATTTGTGGAGATATTTTCTCTGTAATCTGATTTTGGTTAAGTCCGAATTTAATTTGTTCTGATATCTGTTTTTTTACATATATCATGTGATCTTGTAGTTGTTTTAAATGTTTTACTGTGGATAGACTTCCATGACCCGGAACAACCATTTTGGGCTTCATAGCAATCACTTGCGAAAGTACATTGATCCATAGTGATGCTTTTGTATCAGGGTCAGGCATAATAGGATAAAAATCCTTTTCATATAAATCGCCCATAAATACAGTATTAGACTGTTGATCCAGGATGATCTGATCGCCTTTTGTATGAGCTGGCATTTCCATAAATGTTACAATGCGATGACCTAAATCAAGGTTAAATTTTACACTATACGATTTATCTGCATATCTGATGGTTGTATCTTTTAATAAATTTGCTTCATTTGAGCCAAAAGTTCTAAATAATTTGAGGTATTTTTCACTTTTTTCTTTTGACTCGTTTAATTGCTTTTTATTTTGAATATATATTGCATCTTTGAATTCGGCAGCACCAAAAGCATGTTCTGGATGGAAATGAGTTGAGGTGACATAAATAGTTCTGCCTTTTGCTATTTTTTGCGCGGCCTGGAAAACGCGTTGACCATTGACTTTCCCCATACCTGTATCAATGACTAGAATTGCGTTATTTCCTTCAATAATGCCGATGTTAGGGATGTAATTAATTCTTGGATCAGGGATCAGCCAGAAGCCTGATGATATTTTTTTAATTTTCTCGATTTGAACAATGGCCGGTGACTGCAACAAGGGCTGTTTAGGTTGAGTAGAGGACGTTGCAAAAGTATGAGTACTCGTAACAATCAGTAAGGGGATAGTCAGTATTTTCAAACAAAATTTCATATGATCCTTCCTATAATTCATAATCCGAAATAGCGATTTACAGCAATAATTTTGGAGTTTATGAGAGATAAGAATAGAATATGAGTAATTACTCACATTGAATACTCGTATTTAAAAAAAGCAATGAAGAACATTCCAAAGCCAAGAAAATTACCGATTCAAGGTCGAGCAAAGACAACTGTAGAAGCCATTTTACAAAGCACGGCTCATATTTTGGTACAGAAAGGGTATGAAGGGTTAACCACTAATTTGGTTGCTGAAATTGCTGGTGTCAGTATTGGATCTTTATATCAATATTTTCCGAATAAAGAAGCGCTGATCGCTGCTTTACACTCCAGACATTCTTTACATATTCATGCACTTTTGAAAGAAATGATCCGTTTTGATCAGGCATATTCCCTGAGTGAACATATTGAACAAGTAGTTGATGCGGTAATTCTGGCGCATGCCTATGAGCCAGAATTACATGGAATTCTTGAAAAGGAGTTTTCGTTTTTTGATGAAATAGATAATGAGGACAAGCAAGGTATTGAACACATCATATATAAGCTTATTGAACAACATAAAAATGAAATAAAAAGTAAAAACAAAGATTTAGATTGTTGGATTGTGTTGAAAATGTTGGAGTCTCTTGTCCACTCTGCTGTGATTGATCCTCCAGAAAAATTTACACAACCAGAATTAAGAAATGCCATTATTCATGCAATATGTGCTTATTTGATCGCATAAAATAAAGAAGTAAGGCTCAATTAAAAGTTGAGGCCTTATCCAGAAAACAATGATTTTTGAAGTTTTTGAAAATGATTAGCATTAGAGCCAAATATTTTGAGGATAGATGTGATGGTATGGATCGTCATCATTGTTTTTGCAATTGCGGGACTGATTAAAGGGACAATCGGACTGGGCTTACCTGCGGTCTCTATGGGATTATTAACCTTGGTGATTAGTCCATTTCAAGCTGCTACTTTATTGATTATTCCATCTATAGTGACAAACTTTTGGCAACTTTTTGCTGAAGGTCATGTTCTACGACTAATTCGCCGTTTTTGGCCTATGCTGACAGGCATTGTACTCGGTTCAATCTGGAGTATTTTTCCAACGCTTGGGCATAGTCATTTTCAAAGTGAAGCGCTTTTAGGTGGTATGTTGGCACTTTATGGGGTGTATGGATTATTTTCCAAAAATATGCCAGATCTGGCACCTTATGAGAAATGGTTAGGCCCAGTAGTTGGTTATCTTGGTGGTGCATTGACCGTTGCTACAGGCGTAGTGGTTATCCCTGTGGTTCCATATTTACAGGCACTGGGCCAAAAACGTGATGATTTGGTACAGTCTTTGGGACTGGCATTTACTGTTTCGACCCTGTGTTTAGCTGTTTATTTACAGCAAAATCCTGTAGATAATATTCCTCTAGATTGGAAAATGTCATTGGTTGCGCTAGTTCCTGCATTGGTTGGGATGTGGGCAGGGACAAAAATCCGTTATAGGATACCTGAACAAAAATTCCGCAAAGTTTTTTTCTTTGGTTTAGTGATTTTTGGTTTATATTCAGTGCTGCATCAGTTTCATCTCATTTGAAATTAAACGGTTAACAGCGATTTTTTCGAGACAAGGAACTGGGCAAAATGTTGGTATGATACTGGCAATTCATCAAAATTTTTAGCTGCAATTAAAAGCTTTCTGTTTGCCCAGTCACCTTCAAGTTCGATTTGATGGAAATGGTAAAATTCATTTAAACGCTTTGCTGCACGCTGAGGCATGATTGCAATTCCAACACCATTAGAAACAACTTGAGCAATAGCAGCAAAATTGGGTAGTCGTAACCTGTACTGAATTGCACAGTTCAATATTTTTGCTTGGGCTTCGATGGACTGTTGTAAAGAGTGATATTGCATTAACCCGACAAAAGGAAAGTTTAATGTATCTATCAGTTTGAGTGCAGACTGATGTTTTAAGGCATGATCTTTGGGACAAATCAATACCAAAGGATCATCAGCAAATTCAAGTGTTTGTAAGTCATTTGAGTTGAAAAAGCTGGAAATGAGACCCAGTTGGGCTGTGCCTTTATCCAGCGCCAAGATGATGTCTGCACTTTCAGCTTCCTGCAGATCTATTTGAACATGTGGATTCTCGATTAAGTATTGTGGTAGCAAAGCAGGTAAATATTCACTCTGTGCAGAAGAGTTACACCAGAGCGTCATTTCACTACGTAGACCTTGAGAGAAAGGTAACATTGCTTGTTGTAGTTGTTGTATCTGCTGCAAAAGCTGTTGTGAGTGTTCTACAAAGGTCTGACCAGCGACGGTCAACTTGACTCCTGATGCATGACGGGTGAAAAGATTAACTGAAAATTGTTGTTCGATTTTTTTGATTCGCTCACTCGCCGCTTGCAATGAAATATTTGAGCGCTCTGCACCTTTGGTCAGGCTACCTGTATCCACCACATTTAAAAATAGCTGGAGATCGAAAAAATCGAGACGCATCTGTTTAGAGTGATCTGGGAAAGATGATTCATGATACTAAAAAACGAACCGAATAAATAATAAAAAAGCAGCCATAAGGCTGCTTAAAAAAAGACGCTCGTATTGCAAAGATTATTCTGTTTTATCTTTCAGGCTAAAGAACCAGTTCAGGATGAGGGCGGCAAATGTCGCAGTACCAATACCACCCAAATTAAATTGACCAAATTGTAAGGCGAAATCGCCTGTACCTAAAATAATCGTTACCGCTGCAACCATCAAATTTTTATTTTTAGAAAAATCAACTTTGTTTTCAATCCAGATTTTTGCACCTGCGATGGTAATCAGACCAAATACCACGATTGATGCGCCTGTCAAAATCGCTGAAGGAATAGTGTGGATAATTGCACCGAATTTAGGTGAAAAGCCCAGAAAAATGGCGAAGATGCCAGCAATGACAAAGATGATTGTAGAGTACACACGTGTTACTGCCATGACACCAATGTTTTCACCATAGGTCGTCATCCCTGGAGCACCTACAGCACCAGATAGGGTTGTAGCAACTCCATCAGCAACAAAGGCTTTACCAATATGTGGATCAAGATTTTCACCTGTCATGGCACTCACTGCTTTGATGTGTCCCAGATTTTCAGCGACTAAAATGAGGGCAACTGGTGCAATAATCAGGATAGCGTTGAAATCAAATTTTGGAGAGTGGAATGTCGGTGTACCAAACCATGCTGCCTGCTGGATAGGGGTAAAGTTGATTGGTGTACCATGTCCTAATACATTGGAAACCAGATAATAAATAAAATACGCCAGCAATAATCCAACCAGTAACAATAAGCGCTGCAATAAACCTTTGGTAAATACTGCAATTGAGCCCATGCACAGGACAGTAACCAATGCCATCCACATGTTAAAGTCATTGCCTGCTACACCTTTGACTGTTACAGGTGCAAGGTTTAAGCCAATAATCATCACTACAGCGCCAGTTACAACTGGAGGCATAAGCTTTTCAATCCAGCGTGTACCTGTTGCCATCACGATAAAACCAAAGATGGCATATAAAATACCGCATGCCATGATACCGCCAGCAGCCAGTGGCAAGTTGATATTTGGTGCACCTGTACCAGAAGCGGCATAGCCCGTTGCGGCAATTACTACACCAATAAATGCAAAACTTGAACCTAGATAGCTCGGAACTCGGCCACCTGTAATAAAAAAGAACAGGATGGTACAGATCCCAGACATCAAAATAGCTAGGTTGGGATCAAAACCCATTAAAAATGGTGCAAGTACTGTTGCACCAAACATGGCAAAAGCATGCTGGATGCCTAAAACAATACTTTGGGCTGGTGGAAGATACTCATTTGTGCAGACAGGATGTGCATCAATATTGCCCTGATAAGGACGCCATTTGGGGAACCAGTTGGACATAAAATGAGCTCTTAAAACTTAAATTGCGCCAATGATACTCTTAGTTCACATTAATTTTCATCTTTTTAGTAAAACTAAGGAGTTGCTATTATTAAAGATAATCCATTTTTATACCGACTGGTCAAACGTAAGGTTGTGTAAATAAAATATTTTTAAGTATTAACTTTTATAAGGATTTAACTTTGTAATTCGCAAATTATTGATCATTTAAACTCAATGGATATTTCAATGAGCGAGTATTTCTATCGAGTGAAATATAGTGAAACCTGCAAAAAATATAGACAATATTTTCTTACAGCCTTATGCATAAAGGTTCTTATATAACTGATGTTACACACTTCAAAAGAACGATGATCTTTTTAAAACTTGCTTGACGGAGTCTTACATTAAAAGTTCTAATTTCAGAATTAGCCTTCGGCTCGACCTACTTTTTTTTTCGGAAAAAGTAGGCAAAACTCGTCGGCTACCGAATATTGATGAATTGCATCGCAGAAACAAGACCTAACAAAAGTAATCCTGCCTCAAACAGTTGCGGATGACGTTACCGTGTATCTATATTCTATTCATCGAGATTAGAAAATATGTTTTTGCTGTTACAGCATAACATCAGTTAATTAAATGAATTTGTTCCAGAAATTAAGCAGTTTCACTATAGTTCAGTAAGTGAGGCTTGATATTTTTAGATCGTATAAGAAATAGAAAATTTGCTTCTTCAATATAAAATGCAGGCTGTATTTCACGCCTGCATTTTATATATCAATCAATTTTTGTAATGCTTGATTAACCCGTATTACGTAGACCAGCAGCAATACCAGCGATACTGACCATCAGAGCATGATCGACAGGTGTGTGTTCAGCCTGTTTTTCTGCCAAGTACGCGCGGCGACGTTTCATGAGTTCGGCCTGTAGTAAATGTAAAGGTAGAAGATACGGTTTACGGACTTTCATGGCTTGATCCAAGACATCATTACTGCTGAGCAATTGTGATTCGCCTTTCATGGCGAGTAGGGTTTGCACCGCATCATGTAAACGCTGACGAAGCTCAGTGCCTAAAGCTTTAAGATCTGCATCATCAGTCAGGTGTGATTCATAATACAGGGCAATATTTTGATCGGCTTTGGATAGTACCATTTCCAGCATATCAATCAGGGTCTGGAAATATGGCCACTCTTTCAGCATTTCATCTAGAAGTGGCTTCTGACCTTCACCAATCACTTCATTAATGGCTGCACCTGTACCTAGCCATGCTGGAAGCATTAAACGAATCTGTGTCCACGCAAAAACCCAAGGAATGGCACGTAATGATTCAATCCCACCACTGACTTTACGTTTTGCTGGGCGAGAACCGAGCGGCAACATTTGTAGTTCGAGTTCAGGTGTCACAGTGCGTAGATATTTCACAAAATGCGGGTTTTCACGTACTGTTGCTCGATAAACCTTAACCGACAAATCGGTCATTTTATGCATTAAATCTCGCCACTCTGCTTTTGGTACTGGTGGTGGAAGCAATGTAGCCTCCAGTGTTGCAGCCGTATAGATTTCCAGATTTTGTAGCGCAATTTCTTCCAGACCAAATTTAAAACGAATCATTTCACCTTGTTCGGTAACACGGATCGCACCTGAAATGGAACCAGGAGGCTGGGAAAACAAGGCCTGTTGAGTAGGTGCACCACCACGACTAATCGAACCACCACGCCCATGGAACAGTGTTAACTGTATATCGTGTTTTTTCGCAACAGCTGTTAATTCTTCCTGAGCACGGTATTGTGCCCAGTTTGCGGACATAAAGCCTGCATCTTTGGCGGAGTCTGAATAACCGATCATCACCTCATGTTTGCCCTGAATATGCTGTTTATACCAATGCATATTGAACAGGGTGCTCATGGTACTGGCTGCGCCGTCAAGATCCTTTAATGTTTCAAAGAGTGGCACTACACGTAGTGGATGTTCAATACCTGCTTCTTTTTGCAATAGTAGAACAGCAAGAACATCACTTGGATACTCAGCCATAGAAATAATATATGCGCCCAGACTTTCTTTTGGCTGTTCAGCCAGAGTACGCATAGTTGCAAATACTTCTTGTACATCAGGATTTTCAATCAGGCTATTGGCAGGCTCATTGAGATGTTTTGGTAGCAATGGGCGTTTGCTCTGTAGTTCCTGTAATAAGAAATTCTGGCGTGCTTGCTCAGTCCATGTTTCAAAATTACCTAAACCCAAGTATTCAGTAATCGCAGAAATTGCTTGGCGATGACGAGTAGATTCCTGACGAATATCCAGTTTTAACAGTTCGATACCAAAGCTGTTTACACGATAAATAAAATCGAGCAGTTTCCCATTGGCAATTTCATGTAGCTGGCATGCCATCAGTGAGCGGTAGCAAAGCAACAGAGGCTGTAATAGTTCCTGTTTATGACGGATCACCAATGAACGGTCGACATCCGAGTGTTGACCTTGTAATTTGCTCGCAAGCCATTGGCGAGTCACTTTTAAGCGCTCACGTGTGGTTCTGAGATATTCTCTATATGGTTCTGGATGCTCATAGCCTAATGATTGACGTAGCTCGTCAGAGCAGTCTTGGATAGATAACTCCCAACGTAAATCTTCAATATCCCGTAAATATAGATCAGCTGCTTTCCAGCGTGATAACCAGAGTACTTCTTGGGTAATGTTATGGGTGACATTCGGATTACCATCACGGTCACCACCCATCCATGAGGCAAAACGAATAGGTGAAATATTCAGTGGTAAATCTTTCTCACAATTTTCAACGACGAGTTCATTTAGCTCACGGATAAACTTTGGAACGGCATTCCACAACGTCTGTTCAATGGTTGTGAAGCCCCATTTGGCTTCATCCACAGGTGTTGGACGATGCTGACGAATTTCGTCTGTTTCCCACGCTGAAGTAATGAGTTGTTTTAAATCTGCTAATACTTCTTTTCGCTGTTTAGGTGTCAGCTTTTGCTGATCGAACTGGGAAAGACAATGATTGATACCATCATATTTTTGAATCAGGGTTCGGCGACTCACCTCAGTTGGATGTGCTGTTAAAACCAGTTCAATTTTTAATTCACAAATTTGCTGGTATAAGGTTTCAGCAGAAATATCCTGTTTTTTAAACTTTTGAAATAAATGCTCAAGAACATTTGGAGAAGGCGCATTTTCATCAAATTCGCTTTGGCGGCGGCTACGTACCACATGATATTGCTCAGCGATATTGGCAAAATTTAAAAAATGTGAAAATGCACGTGTAAGTGGAAGAATTTCATCATCTTCCAGACTATTAAAAAGCTGCTCAAGCTGTTTTTCGGCTTCTATTTGACCGTCACGTGCTCCTTTTGCCAAAGCACGAATTTGCTCGATCTGATTAAACAAATCTTGTCCTGCATGCTCCTTCAGGGTTTCGCCAAGAAGGTTACCGAGTAAGCGTACATCCTCACGCAGTGGAGCATCAATTTGTTGAATCATTTTTCATTCTCCAGTTTTTATTAATTTGACTATAACCCGATTTATTGACATGCCAAGTCAATCCATACAAAAGTATGTAAAGCTTTGCGTAATCTTTCAGCAATTAATATACCTAAGTTAACGGGAAAGGATTATTTAGATTCTTAATATTGTTATGAGGCACTATATAAAATACATAATTGGTGAATGTTCGGACTCTTGGTTTTTATCTTGCCTGTTTATTTAGAAAATTAAGTAAGGCAATTCACTGATGAAATGTTAATGAACGCCGTACTTCATGAGAAATATCTCAATACTTTCCAGAATAATTTCATGTTGTTCCTGTGCTGTCGGTATCTGACGGATACCTAATAGTACTTCATGGTGGCGTACACCTAATAACAAAGACAACATGAGCTGGGTCTGTTTTTCAGTATTGTCCTGACGAATAAAATTAAACTGGGCAGCCTGCCTGAAAAAATCTTCCCAGATTGAACACATCTTTTTGTGAGAGGCATTATAGAACACATTGGCTAAAGGATTATTCTCAGCAGCCAGTTCTAAAATCAGGTGTTCTAGCTTGATGGCTTCAGGCAAGTTGATTGTATTCAACCCGGATTCACATGATTTATATAACTCTTCTTTAAAATCAGACTGGGCATTTAAGGCGAGTGGTCGAGAGTTAATGGCACTTTCACATGTTTCTTCAATTGCGCAAACAAATAAATTGTCTTTATCTTGAAAGTGGTTATACACGGTAAGCTTGGTTACGCCTGCTTCTTTAGCAATCTGGTTCATACTTGAACCATGGTAACCACATTTTAGAAATAAAGCTTTTGCTGCATCTAAAATATGCTTACGTTTTTCTAAGTCCTTCGGACGACCCACAGTATTTTGCACAAAATTATCCAAAAAAAGAAAAAATAGTCATTTACTTGTAGCATATTTTTTAATTAATGTACCATGCAGTATATTAATTAAAAAATAGTCAATTTAATGTACCTGTCTATTGTGCCTGAAAAATCACTTTTGAATAAGAGTATTTGCATGAGTAACTTAAAACTGACCCTGATTGGGCTCATGATGATATGTAGTTTTAGCTTGGCTGGCTGTCAAAAAAATCAGCCTGAGGTAGAAGAAATTCCTTTTGTCATGGTGACTCAACCGACCCAGTCTCATGTCGATCAAAAAAGCTATGCAGGGGATGTCCAGGCAAAGCAGCAAACAGCACTGGCATTTCGCGTAGGTGGTCAAATAACCCAGCGTTTTGTCGATGTTGGTGATCAAGTGAAGATTGGGCAGGTACTGGCAAAGCTGGATGTGAAAGATGCTGAACTACAATTAAACTCAGCTAAAGCACAGCTTGAAAGTGCACAGTCTGCCGCTAAAGTTGCCAGCGATGAACTAAAACGTTTTCAGCAACTTTTACCGATTAATGCAGTCAGTCGATCACAGTATGACTCAGTCAAAAATCAATATGATGCAGCACAGGCGGGTTTAAAACAGGCACAATCAAACTATCATGTTACTGCAAACCAGACAGGATATAACCAGTTAATAGCCAATAAAAATGGTGTGATTACTGAGCGTGATATCGAGATTGGACAGGTTATTTCAGCAGGGCAACCTGTCTATAAACTGGCAATAGATGGCGATCGGGAGGTTGTTATTGGCATACCTGAACAGGCTGTTTCAGAAATCAAGGTCGGACAAAATGCTTGGGTGACTTTATGGTCAAAACCTCAGGATAAATTTGCTGGATATGTTCGGGAAATATCACCGGCAGCAGATCAGTCACGTACCTTTAGTGTAAAGGTTGCATTGAAAGAGGGTCAATCAGCTTTTCAGCTTGGGCAAAGTGCAAGGGTGTTTTTGAGTACGGATAGACAAAATACTCTCGGTGTTCCATTACCAAGTGTGTCAGCTAATGGCAGTCAGGCATATGTCTGGGTGGTCAATCCAGATCAGACGATACGTAAAGTTCCTGTGACTGTGGGTGCATATGGACGTGATACGGTTACGATTTTAAATGGTCTGAATGCTTCGGACTGGGTTGTTGTTGGTGGTGTACATTTATTACGGGATAAGCAAAAAATACATCCGATTGATCGGGAAAACCGTGCTGTCAAAGTACAGGGCACAGCCAGTCCAAAAGGAGCAGTGTCATGAGTCAGCCGATAAAATTCAATCTGTCCGAGTGGGCACTACGAAATAAAGGTCTAGTACTGTATTTCATGTTGTTGCTTGGCATTGTCGGGATATTTTCCTATTCAAAACTTTCACAAAGTGAAGACCCTCCTTTTACCTTTAAAGTGATGGTGATCCAGACCTATTGGCCTGGAGCAACGGCTGAGGAAGTTTCACTGCAAGTCACTGACCGTATTGAAAAGGAACTTATGGAGACGGGGCAATATGATCGGTTAATGGCATATTCGCGACCTGGTGAGTCCATGGTAACTTTTGTTGCCAAAGATTCACTCAAATCCAGTCAGATACCAGATATATGGTATCTGGTGCGTAAAAAGGTTGGAGACATCAAACAACAGTTGCCAAGTGGTGTCCAGGGACCATTTTTTAATGATGAGTTTGGCGATACTTTCGGCAATATCTACGTATTAACAGGTCAGGATTATGACTATGCTGTTTTAAAAGAATATGCAGACCGCCTACAGTTACAGCTGCAACGTGTCGCTGATGTTGGAAAAGTGGAACTCATTGGATTACAGGATCAAAAAATCTGGATAGAGATTTCCAATACCAAAGCAGCACAACTCGGTATACCCGTATCTGCTATTCAGGAAGCTCTACAAAAGCAAAATGTGATGGCGAGTGCAGGCTTTTTTGAAACAGGCACAGATCGTATCCAGATACGTGTTAGTGGTGAGTTGAAAAATGTTGATGATCTGAAAAAAATGCCGCTTCTGGTCGGGGATAAAACCATTCAGTTGGGTGATGTTGCTGATGTATATCGTGGTTTTAGTGAGCCAGCCCAACCTCGTATGCGTTTTATGGGGGAAAATGGTATCGGAATGGCTGTTTCCATGCGTAAAGGTGGAGACATTATTGCTTTGGGTAAAAATCTGGAAACAGAGTTTCAACGTTTGCAAAAAACCTTGCCTTTAGGTATGCAGCTCAAGAAAGTTTCAGATCAACCTGTTGCAGTTCAACGCAGTATTCATGAGTTTGTTAAAGTTTTAGCTGAAGCTGTGATTATTGTACTTTTAGTCAGCTTTTTTTCACTTGGTTTTAGAACAGGTTTGGTGGTGGCATTTTCCATACCATTGGTACTTGCCATGACATTTGCAGGCATGCATTTTTTTGATGTTGGCTTGCATAAAATATCTTTAGGTGCACTTATTCTTGCTTTAGGTCTTTTGGTGGATGACGCCATTATTGCAGTAGAAATGATGGCAATAAAGATGGAGCAAGGATATAGCAGGCTTCAGGCAGCAGGGTTTGCATGGAAAACTACAGCATTTCCAATGCTCACAGGAACCCTGATCACCGCAGCAGGGTTTTTACCCATTGCAACAGCAGCCTCTAGTACTGGTGAGTATACCCGTTCCATATTTCAGGTGGTTTGTATCGCATTGATCGTGTCATGGTTTGCAGCCGTGATTTTTGTTCCCTATTTGGGCGATAAATTATTACCAGATTTCAATAAAGCAGGTCAAAAAGCACCTTGGTATCAAATATTGTGGGCAAAGCTACGTAAGCAACCTGTACCACAGCCGGTCATACATCATGATGGTGAGCATTATGATCCATATCAAAGCAGGTTTTATCAAGGTTTTCGTAAAGCCGTAAATTTTTGTGTGACCTATCGTAAGTCTGTGCTTGCATTTACCGTGTTTATCTTTGTAGTTTCGATCATGATGTTCAAACTTGTTCCACAGCAGTTCTTCCCGCCATCAAACAGAGCTGAAATCTTGGTAGATCTGAAGCTTGAAGAGGGCGCATCTCTTACCGCAACTGAACAGGCCGCCAAAAAGGTTGAACGGTTCCTGGCAAAGCAAAAAGGTATCGATAATTATGTTGCTTATGTTGGAACTGGGTCTCCACGATTCTATTTACCACTTGACCAACAATTACCTCAAGCCAGTTTTGCCCAGTTCGTGGTTTTAGCATCTTCACTGGATGATCGTGATGAAATTCGTAAATCACTGGATCAACAGATTCGTAAGTTACTTCCTGATGTACGAACACGTGTTTCACTATTAGAAAATGGTCCACCAGTAGGATATCCATTGCAATATCGTGTGTCTGGAGAGGATTTAAATACTGTTCGCCAATATGCGCATCAGGTTTCAAAAATTATGAGTGAAAACCCAAATACGACCAATGTACATTTGGACTGGGGGGAACCGAGTAAAATCATTTCATTAAAAATAGACCAAGATCGTGCGCGTCAGATGGGCGTTTCAACTGCAGATTTATCCAACTTTTTGAACAGCTCCATTAGTGGTGCGATGATTGACCAATATCGTGAAAAGCGTGAATTGATTGATATCAGACTAAGAGGTGATCAGGCAGAACGTCTGGATGTTGCATCACTGGCAAGTCTGGCTGTACCTACTTCGAGAGGGGCAACTGTTCCACTTGCACAAATTGCCAATATTCAATATCAGTTTGAAGATGGCTTGATCTGGCATCGTAATCGATTACCAACGATTACCGTGCGTGCAGACATTCGTACCCATTTACAGCCTGCTACGGTTGTGAATGAACTTAATGATCAAATGAATCAATTACGTGCGGGACTACCGAGTGGTTATCTGGTTGAAGTAGGTGGAACTGTTGAAGAGTCAGCCAAAGGCCAGGCCTCAGTAAATGCTGGAATGCCGTTGTTTCTGGCGGTGGTATTTACTTTATTGATGATCCAGCTGAAAAGTATTTCAAGAAGTTTTATCGTATTCCTGACCGCACCTTTAGGGTTGATCGGGGTGGTTTTGTTCCTTCTGGTTTTCAATAAACCTTTTGGATTTGTAGCGATGCTTGGAACTATTGCCCTATCTGGCATGATCATGCGTAATTCGTTAATCCTGATTGATCAGATTGAACAAGATATCAAGTCTGGGCAAGATCAATGGAGTGCCATTCTGGATGCAACGGTGAGGCGATTTAGACCGATTATTTTAACTGCACTGGCTGCGGTACTGGCAATGATTCCACTTTCACGTAGTATTTTCTTTGGGCCTATGGCAGTCGCTATTATGGGAGGATTAATCGTTGCAACATTGTTAACGCTGTTTTTCCTTCCTGCATTGTATGCAACATGGTTTAAGGTGCAAAAAACATCAAATAATGTATAAATTTTTGTGAATAGTAGGTGATAAATCAAAAAAAATTCAATATAGTAGCAGCTAATGTTTTACAGAAAATAACACAGCTAATTTCATCGCATAAAAACATGCAAATATGCGATGAATTGAGGTTACGACATCCATGGGGCAAGACAATCTTGAAAAGCATCGTCGCTATATGACGAGCTCTTATATTTTTATGTTTCTTGCATTATTTACCATTATTAGCGCTTTTGTCGCGTATTGGTTGGCTCGAAAAGTTGCTCAAGTTGATAATGCAGAAGTATGGATTCATGCTCAAGCACTTTGGGTGATGCGTAACGTTCTTATTTTCCTGATCTTGGCTGCTTTTGCTGCTTTATGGTTTATCCCGCTTATTTTTTATTACTGGGATAGCTTTTTATGGGTCAAAGCTTGCACTGTTGCAGGTGTAGTATTTGGTGCCATTGCGTGGTTATTTTTATTAAATTCGTGGCTGCAAGGCTTTTCTAAGTATATGAAAAAGAAAGCTGTCTTTTAAATTTAAATAATTTTTCTATTTTATCCCTTGTAATATGAGGGATAACCCCCAATTTACTGTTCAGTTAAGTAATTCAAAAATTCCGTGGAGCATCGCCAGACATGGCTAAACGTGATTATTATGAAGTTTTAGGTGTATCTAAAACTGCTAGTGATGATGAAATCAAAAAAGCCTATCGTAAAATGGCGATGAAATATCATCCAGACCGTAACCCAGACAACGCAGAAGCCGAAGAAAAATTTAAAGAAGCTGCTGAAGCTTATGAAATTCTTTCTGATGGTGAAAAACGTAGTATGTATGACCGTATGGGACATAGTGCGTTTGAAGGCGGCTTTGGCGGTGGTGGTGCTGGCGGCTTTGGTGGATTTAGTGCTGAAGATATTTTCAGTCAATTTGGTGATATTTTTGGTGGCGCTTTCGGTGGCGGTGGTCGTGGTCAGCAGCGTCAACGCCGTGGTTCGGATTTGCGATATGTCATGGAACTGACTCTAGAAGAAGCAGTTCGTGGTGTGAAAAAAACCATTACTTTTACTGCTCCAGCACCTTGTGAAGCATGTGATGGTAAGGGAGCAAAAAATCCGAATGATGTTGAAACCTGTAAGACTTGTCATGGTACTGGTCAAGTCCGTATGCAGCAAGGTTTCTTCTCTGTTCAGCAAACCTGTGGTACATGCCGTGGCTCCGGTAAAGTGATCAAAAATCCATGTAATGTATGTCATGGTTCAGGTGTTGCAGATCGTCAGCAAACACTTGAAGTGACTATTCCTGCAGGTGTGGATAACGGCGACCGCGTTCGTTTGACTGGTAAGGGTGAAGCGATCCGTGGTGGTCAGGCTGGTGACTTGTACGTTGAAGTTGTTGTTCGTGAACATGAAATCTTCCAGCGTGATGGTGCAGACCTTTATATGGATGTCCCGGTTAGCATTGCTGATGCAGCACTTGGTAAAGAAATTGAAATCCCGACCTTAGAAGGTCGTGTAAGTTTGAAGATTCCTGAGGGAACGCAAACAGGTAAGCTTTTCCGCTTACGTGGCAAAGGGGTAAAACCAGTTCGAAGCAGTATGCAAGGTGATTTGCTCTGCCGTATTGTGGTTGAAACACCAGTGAATTTGACTAGTCGTCAACGTGAACTGTTAAAAGAGCTTCAAACGACTATGGAAGGCGATGATAATAAGTCATCTCCAAAGAAAAAATCGTTCTTTGATCGCTTATTTGACTAAAGCAAAGATCAAAGGATAAATAGAAGAAACCCATCTCAGTATTGAGGTGGGTTTTTTGTTTTGGAGTAATGGGATTTTGAATAAATATTTAGTTATTTTGTATGATAAATCTAATGTTAAATAAAAATTATAGC
>NZ_OOGT01000273.1 GCF_900323515.1 Acinetobacter stercoris
AATATATATTGATAAACAATATAAGCGGCTAATTTCGCTGTAATATGATCCTGATCATAAATGGGATTACATTCGGCGATGTCAAGTAATCTGACTTTTTGAGTCTTTTTAATTCGCTTAAACATGCGCTCAAAGTGATTTAAATCAATGCCTTTTACTGCTGGTGCACTTACACCAGGTGCCAGATATGCAGGAAATGCATCAATATCAATCGTTAAATAAACCTCATCTACTTGTGCTAAAAAAGAATCTATTTTAAAAAAAATTTCACTGAAATTTTCATTATAAATTTCTTGATCTAAAATGTACTGAACATTGAGTTGATCTGCTGTTTCAAATAATATTTTGGTATTGGCATGTTTCCCCACACCAATACACAGATAATGAAATATTTGGTCATGTTGAGCGGATAACTTTGCCGCTTGTAGAAAAGGTGTACCTGAGGTTGCTTGATCTTCCTCTCTTAAATCAAAATGTGCATCAAAGTTGATAATTCCAATTTTTTTATTCGGTTCAAACTTTCTTATATAGCTGAATAACCCACTAAAGCTTCCAAAAGCTATTTCATGCCCGCCACCCAATATGACCGGTTGAATACCTTTACTGAGCTGTGTGCAAATTTGTTCAGCTAGCTCCTTTTGCGCTTTTTCAAGCTCGCCATTTTCACAAACAATATTTCCTAAATCAGTAATGCTCATCTGTTGGTGCACAGGTAAGTTCGCAAGCTGTTTCCGAATTTCATTTGGTGCTGATGCTGCACCAATACGACCTTTATTCCGTTTTACCCCTTCATCTGAACAAAAACCTATCAATATAAACTCTGGATGATCTGTTTGATTTATGATCTGATGAATACGTAGATGATTGGCAGAGTCACCATCATAGCGACCTGCCCACTGAAACGTTTGGCCCATTACTCTATCCCTAAAATAGTTTTAAAAATCACGAATATTTCCCTGATAAATAACTTTCTTATCTAAATCTCCACCTAACCAGTAAGTAATTTCTGATGGGTGTTCAATATTCCATGCAATAAAATCTGCAATTTTCCCTACTTCCAAACTTCCATGTGTATCTTGTAAACCCAAAGCATACGCAGCATTAATAGTGACAGCAGCCAGAGTCTGTTCTGGTGTAAGTTTAAATAAGGTACTTCCCATATTCATCATTAAACGAAGTGATAAAACAGGTGAAGTTCCAGGATTTAAATCTGTTGATAAAGCAATTTTCACTTGATGTTTTTTTAATGCCTGAATATCAGGAAATTTTGTTTCTCTTAAAAAATAAAATGCACCTGGTAATAACACGGCAATCGTATTAGATGCAGACATTGCTTTTGCATCTTCTTCTGTTAAGTACTCCAGATGGTCTGCGGAAAGAGCGTGATAGCGTGCTGCAAGGGATGAACCACCAAGTGCTGATAATTGCTCAGCATGGATTTTTACAGGAATATTCAAACTTTGCGCAACTTTAAAAACTTTTTCCACCTGTGCTGGGCTAAATGCTAAATATTCACAGAATGCATCCACTGCATCTATCAGCCCATCCTGCTGTAATTTAGGCAGCATTTCACTGCAAATATATTCAATATATGCATCACTTTGATCTTTATATTCTGGAGGTAATGCATGTGCCGCCAAACAGGTTTTTTTTACAGTAACAGGCAAAGTTTCCCCAATACGTTTGGCTACATTGAGCATTTTCTTTTCATTTTCATAATCCAAGCCATATCCTGACTTGATTTCTATAGTGGTTACACCATCTTTCAGCAAGGCTTTTATTCTGTTTGATGCACTCTGCAACAGCTCATCATCTGTAGCTTCACGTGTTGCCCGGACAGTACTGGCGATACCACCACCCTGAGCTGCAATCTCTGCATAGCTCACACCTTCCAAACGTTTTTCAAATTCAACACTGCGATTGCCTCCAAAGATACTATGGGTATGACAATCTATAAAACCTGGTGTTACCCATGCTCCATTTAAGTCTATTTTTTCAATATTTTCTAAATGAGTAGAATGATACAAATTAAAATCCTGGGCAGTCCCAATCCAGTGAATTTTCTCTTGATGAGTAATTATTACTGCATTTTCAATTGTTGAATATTGCCCATTTTTCATGCTTGCAATATGACAATTTGTCCAAAGTTTTTTCATCAGTATCATCCTTTTTCTTATCTGGAATAAAAATGCTATCCGAAAATAGCATTTCCAGTATTTTCTTAACCATTAATCATCGGTAGTTTCAGGTTTTGCTCATTGGCACAATCGATCGCAATCTGATAACCTGCATCTGCATGGCGCATGACACCTGTTCCAGGATCATTGGTCAGCACACGTGCAATACGAGCAGCAGCTTCGTCTGTACCATCACATACGATCACAACACCTGAATGCTGAGAGAACCCCATTCCTACTCCGCCGCCATGATGTAAAGATACCCATGTTGCACCACCTGCAGTATTTAATAATGCATTCAGCAATGGCCAATCTGAAACAGCATCCGAACCGTCCTGCATCGCTTCAGTTTCACGGTTTGGACTTGCTACAGAACCTGAATCCAGATGATCACGTCCAATCACAATCGGCGCTTTCACTACACCTTGGCGAACCATTTCGTTAAATGCCAAACCAAGTTTTGCACGCTGTCCTAGTCCAACCCAACAAATACGTGCAGGTAACCCCTGAAAACTGATACGCTCTTTTGCCATATCTAACCAATGATGTAGATGCTCGTCATCAGGGATTAATTCTTTTACTTTTTCATCAGTACGATAAATATCTTCTGGATCACCAGATAGAGCTACCCAACGGAATGGCCCAATCCCACGACAGAATAGTGGGCGGACATATGCAGGAACAAAACCAGGAAAGTCAAAGGCATTTTCCACACCTTCATCCTGTGCCATTTGACGAATGTTATTTCCATAGTCAAAAGTTGGAACACCTAGTTTCTGGAAGTCGAGCATCGCCTGTACATGCTGAGCCATAGACTGTTTTGCTGCTTTAACCACGACCTGAGGTTCTTTTACTGCACGTTCACGGTATTCTTCCCAAGTCCAACCAATTGGCAGATAACCATTTAATGGGTCATGTGCACTAGTCTGGTCTGTCACCATATCCGGACGTACACCGCGACGAACCAATTCAGGTAATATCTCTGCTGCATTGCCATGTAATGCAATCGAAATAGCCTTGCCTTCCGCTGTATATTTTTTTATACGCGCCAAAGCATCATCCAGATCAGTTGCCTGTTCATCAACATAGCGTGTGCGCAGACGGAAATCGATGCTTGTCTGCTGACATTCAATATTTAATGAACAGGCTCCTGCCAATGTTGCAGCCAAAGGTTGAGCTCCGCCCATTCCTCCTAAACCTGCGGTTAAAACCCAACGGCCTGTCAGATTACCATTGTAGTGTTGGCGCCCTGCTTCAACAAAAGTTTCATATGTTCCCTGAACAATACCTTGACTACCAATATAGATCCAAGAACCAGCTGTCATTTGCCCATACATTGCAAGACCTTTAGCATCGAGTTCATTGAAATGTTCCCAGTTCGCCCAATGTGGTACCAAGTTTGAATTTGCAATCAAGACACGAGGAGCATCTTTGTGGGTTTTGAACACACCTACAGGCTTGCCAGATTGAACCAACAGTGTTTCATCATTCTCTAACAGTTTTAGTGTCTCAACAATTTTATCAAAACACTCCCAGTTACGAGCTGCTCGACCAATTCCTCCATAAACCACTAACTCTTTTGGATTTTCAGCAACATCAGGATCAAGGTTATTCATTAACATCCTAAGAGGTGCTTCAGTTAGCCAGCTTTTTGCATTGAGTTCTGTACCACGAGGTGCACGGATTTCGATATCTCTAAATTTGGTTGTATTCGCCATGAAAATAGACTCCTTTCTTTTGACGATCGTTCTGATTAATGTATGTACTTGTATATACATATATATACTACATTGTTTATAT
>NZ_OOGT01000329.1 GCF_900323515.1 Acinetobacter stercoris
AAATAACAACCTATAACATGCTATTTATTTTAAAACTTAAAGGTTCTTAATAGGGAAATTAAACAACTGAAACAGATAGAAGTCGTCACTGATGTTGTATGTGATGTATGCAACCAATCAACGAAATTGGAGTTTGGAACTTTATCGGCACATTGGGGTTATGGTTCTACGCGTGACGGAGAAAGATATGAGTTACAGTTATGTGAGAAATGTTTTTTTTATGCCCTGGAAACGTTAAAAAAAGAGCGAGCAGATGAGTTTATGTTTGATGAAAATTTTGGCCCTTCGACCCTAGGTGGGTTTGGGTTGAAGTGAACCTATCATCGCGACAGGTTCTAAGAATCCAGAAAATACTGATTCAGACCCACGCTAGCAGCTTCATTTTTAATGGCGAGTAAGGGATTCAGGAAAAATATTTTTGTTTGCTTCGAGGTCACTTACTTCGGAAAAGGCTTGAATACCGCCTGCAGCTTTAATTTCATCTAATGCGAAAGATAGGGCCTCCTGATCTGACAGGAAAGTTTCATCCCATACTGCAGAAGTACCACTTTGGCTTACCACTTCCAGTGTCCAGTCACTATCCGGTAATCGATAAATTAGAATTTTAATTTGCTCATTATCCTCTTGTAAAACTTGAGATAAGGGAGAATCGATTAAATCATTTTCATCATAATCCAGAGTACTGTGGTAATACCCCCATTTTTAATTGAGTTAATGAGTAGAAAAACCGAAGCCTTTATCATTGTTTAAATTTAGGTGGTTTACCATCAACTGACATATGAGGTCGTTGATGATTATAAAGTGTTGCCATGCTGTTGTATAGTCTTGAACATCTTCAAGTTCTCGAAATAAATATTGATTTAAACATTCATAACGTACTGTCCGATTGAAGCGTTCTACATACGCATTTTGTTGTGGATTGCCAGGCTGGGTAAATACATGCTCAATTTCATGCTGCTTACACCATGCCTCCATTAAATCACTGATGTACTCTGGTCCATTGTCACTTCGGATTCGTTTTGGTTTACCTCGCCATTCGATGAGTTGATCCAACCCTCGAAGTACTCGTTCGGCGGGTAAGGAGAAGTCAATCAAGATATCTAATGACTCACGGTTATAGTCATCAATGACGTTGTGCACACGGTAACTGCGGCCATCACTGAGTTGATCGTGCATAAAGTCCATTGACCATGATTCATTCTGCGCTTCTGGTACTGCAAGAGTTTCAGGCTTTATCCGTTTAATGCGTTTGTTGGGTTTAATCCGAAGGTTAAGCTCAAGCTCCTTATAAATGCGATAAATACGCTTGTGATTCCAAGGGTAGCCTTGGACATTACGCAGGTACAAAAAGCAAAGCTTAAATCCCCAAGTCTTATTCTCATTGGTGAGCTTAATCAGCCAATCTGCAATAACCATATTCTGCTCCTTCAATTGAGCTATATAGCGATAACAGGTTTGACTGACTTGGAATATGAGACAGGCCTTATTCACTGATATCTTATATTGCTCAACGGCTTGTTGAGCAAGTGACTTGCGTTGCGTTGGCCTTATAACTTTTTTGACAGTGCATCCTGAAGAATGTCTGCTTTAAGACGTTCATCCGCATACATGCGCTTTAGGCGGGCATTTTCTGTCTCTAGCTCTTTAAGTCGAGTCATCATGGAAAGATCCATGCTGCCATATTTGGACTTCCATTTGTAAAAAGTGGCAGAACTCATGCCATGTTCTCGGCATAGATTAGGCACTGGAGTACCTGCTTCAGCTTGCTTCAAAATACTCATGATTAAGCTGTCCGAATATTTAGATGTTTTCATAGAAAATCTCCTTAGATCAAGGCTATTCGATTTTCTACTTTTAAGTTCAATTATTTTTAGGGAGCATTACCTTGTCATTACCAGACATCAGCGGCAGCCTTTATTGTATTTAACATCCGTGCATAGTAATGAATGAATCAAATTTTGCCTAGCAGTGGATATGATGGGGTACAAAGAATGGCTAAATTTAAAAAAGAATGGCTATTTGCATTATATGGTTGAAATTACTTCTTCATCTAAATATTCATCACCGCCATACAATTCAACCAAGGTTGGAATATAAGCGCCATATTCCAACTTAGTATTCTCTTGCTTGGTTGGAAATGCAGTTAAACCCTCATAACCTTCGGTTGATTTTAATGAAGATGATGGAGTCTTTAAAGTTGTAATAGATCGAGCCACTTTGTTATATAACATTTTTGCTCGAAGCACTTCAAAAGTATAGCCACGCCCCATTCGGTTCGCTACTCTTGTAATACCATTATGCCCCTCAGTATAAGCATTGGTAATTCTTATTGGCGCATCCCAATAGGTGAATATATCCTCAAAGTGATTATTCACAGTTTTAGCAAC
>NZ_OOGT01000333.1 GCF_900323515.1 Acinetobacter stercoris
ATTTAATTTTATGCAACTAGAAAATGTTGAGTTTGATTTGTTGTACGAAAAATATTTCAATGATGCAAACAGTATTGTTATGGAACAACAAATGTTAGAGAAAATTGATCAAGGAATGATTCATGTTGGTTTTATGAATTTTGTGAAGAATAATATAGAAAAACTTAAATTACATGTTCATAAGAATTTTGAGACAGTAAAAGAACTATATTATAATTTAATAGGATCTGGATTTGATAACTCAATTCAAGTATTTGAAGTTATTAAATTTAGAATGAATAATCAAATTAGTGATGACAATTATAAATTTTTACTTGATTCAGAATTTCCTAGTGATTATCGGTATCTAAAAATTAAAAGAGAATTAACAAATGCCTAAATTTAATTCAATATTTTTACCATATCAGAGTAACCAGCAATCTGTAATACAATGTTTTACATATGGAAAATTAAGTTTTACTATGTTGTCACTTAGTGATGGGAATCAACGAATACCATTCAAAATCGACATTAAAAGAAATGGTCAAACAGTTTTTTCATCATTTAGATTAAATGGGGTTTATGAGTTACCTAAATTAGAAGTAGGAACTTATACTATGGAGTTGTTTCCAAAACGTGATGAAACTTTTTTTTGGTATAAAAATGTACCATTACGTGGCTTTAACTTTAATTTTGAAATACAAGCAGATAAAACTACATACATTGAATGTTTAGTAAGTAGAGTAGAATCTATCATATATAATATTAGATATAATTTTTTGGTTAAAGAAAATAGTAAAGAGACAGATGAAACTCCTTTTTATGAAATTTCATATTTTCAGGAAGTTGTTGACAATTTAACTTATATTTCAAGTTCTGCAGCAAGGTTTGGTGTAGATGAAGATTTAATCAAATCTATTATATACATGGAGTCTACACATGGTTATTACGATGCTATATATGGAGTTGTTCCAAGCATAATTAAGGAAAATAAGTCCATTAGACCGACAAATATTAATGTAGAAGCATGGCCGATGTTATTTACACGTGCAGAAGCTAATAATGTTGCATCCAATATAGATGCAGGTGCGTATATGCTTCGTCTAATTTCAGATAGGGTTCCCGATAAGGATATATCAAAAATAGCTTCAATATATAATTCAATTAGAGCTGAAACAGTTTTCAAGTATGGGCTGGAAGTTATGAAGTTTTATAGAAAAAAACCTTGGAATCAAATTATCGAAAACCAAAAAATCTATTCTGGAAATAAAGGTAAATCTGAAGGAGAACCATATCATGGTGGCGATTAAATTAGGCATAATTGCTTTAATTTCTTTTTTATTATCTCTAACTCCAATCTATTATGCAAAAACTACGGGTGATTTTATTGATTACTGTCAAACTGGTCCAGATGTAATTTATACAACATGTCACTTNGATTGGGGGAGTACCTTTGTATTAACTTTCTGTTTTTTTATTATTCTATTTCTTGTTATTTCATGTATTTATTTTGTTATAGAGAAAGTCATTAAATATTCATTAAAAAGTGACTAATTACTTTTTGAAAAGTATAGATATAATGCAAATAAGCATATCAGAATTTCAACACTAAAAGACCAATGGAAAATAAAGTTTAACCACCAAGTGTCATATTGAGACGGAACATTAAATAAGGAAAATGGCTTATCAATAAATGGTGCAAATAACCAAATATCTCCAACAAAACCATCTAAAATTAGATGCATAATGGCAGCATTACAAAATAAAATGCTAAGAAAAGCCCATTTTGACTTATTACGTTTTATTTTAAAAAAAATAATTGAAATGGTCAGCACAACTAACCAAAAAGAAAACCAATGTAAAAAATATTTATGATGATGAACTGAACGTGAATCAAAAAAATAAAAATAAAGTAAATCTAGATCGGGAAAAACTGCTCCAAACATTATAGTAGCAAAGAAAGCCTTTTTACTGACTTGAAAGTGTCTGAATTTTTTTTCTAAAACTTTTGCTAATATATATCCAGACGGTAAGTGTGTAATCAACATATTTTACATTTTCTATTAATTCAAAATTTAATCTACCAAGCTTTATTTAAATTAGTCAATGAATAATGTTACGCTCACCCTCCAGCCTCCAACTCAACCATACTCACCAAGCCACCGCTCTTATCAAAAGTGTGAGTGGCTTCAACAACAATCCAGTTCAAAGCATCCACTTCCTTTTCAGGGGATTAGTGGGTATTTCAAACATTCTGGCTGCAAGTCAGACACTAAGTTTGGTTATGATATTATTTACTATTGTTTAGAAT
>NZ_OOGT01000336.1 GCF_900323515.1 Acinetobacter stercoris
ATAAAATAGATACCATACTTCTCATTACTCTGCTCCATTATTTTCAGTGTCCGTTTCATTTAAACAACTGAATAGCTAATCTTCAAGATCCAATAAAATTATAAAAATTGTTCCATTTTCTTCGTCAATAAATCTGAATTCTATTTGATCGGAAGCATCTGAAAACAAACGATTGACTCAAAATTCATCTGATTCACCAATATATTCCACTTTCTTCATTTTATTAATAACTTTATAGTTTAATCCTGTATTTAAAAGATTTTCTGGTATAAGATTTTTAAATAAATCCGTTTACTGTACATTATATTTCCAAACATTTTGAGTAATTGAACATTTACAGCTTCCCCACTTGTAAACAAATCTCCCTAATTAATCCTTATTAAATATGATAGCTAGACCTTATTATAGAATGATTATTATGCATTAGATTAATTCATTCAGAACATCTGGCAATATATTCTTTATTAAGTTCATATTTATTAAAAAGATTATTAGAATAATGCTCACAAATATATTTTATCACCCCCAACTAAATGATATCAAAATATTAAAAAAACTTAATGCAACATCATGATCATATTGCGCTATTTCAAAAAGCATCTATGAATAAAGTGTTTTTCTTACCACCAAATTTTACCTTCTTTAAGACCTTTTCCATCTTTTGAAATACATAACCTCTTATCCCGTTAAGCTCAAAAATTTATATTTAAAAATCAATTTTATGGGGCGTTAGAATTGCGTATTTCTAATATTTCATTACAACCCTTAGAATCTGAATAAATGAAAATCCGCTGATCTTGGTTTTCTAATAAAATAGCATCCTTATCAGCACCAAAGGCATTTTTAGAAACATCACACTTATAGGATTGCAGTTTAAAATTCTTGACCACGTCACATTTCGGTTCAGAAGCAGCTTCATCAAAACCATACCATTCTGTAATATTTTGATTTAAGCAAGAAATTTGACTGGTTTGATTGCTGTCATCTATTACAGCCACATTATCTGTAATTACTTTTGATTCGCTTACCGGTAAGGCTTCATTGGTAACTAAAGATTGTTTCTCATTCTCGTCTGTATACATTATATTCTGTTCGTTATTTAAACCACTTTGTACTTTATCTTGGTTTTTATCATTGCATGCAACTAAAGCACTTATAAAAATTAAAATATAAATATTCTTCATGACTGAATGCTCATAATGATGCACTATCTAAAAATGGAGTTGGATCAATTAAATCCGAACGCCGTTTATAAACGCTTGTTCCGCTTAAAGTACCTTTATTATTTGGGTTTGAGTACATTTCTAAATGCAACATCATACTTGGAATACCTTTTGTTGTTAAGCTACCAACATCTGCAATTACCTGCCCTTTTACAACTTTATCTCCAGCTTTTACTAAAGCTTTACCTTTTTGAACTTCGCCATAGTGAATGATATGCTTTTTATGAACTATTTCAATGGCATCAGTGTTGTCATAAAAGTAATAAATATTTTATACTCAAACCCTCGTCTCTCTACTAGTCCAGCCATTACCGCTCCATTAGAGATGACCATCCCAAAGTCGCATTCAAATACTTACGAAACCACTCTTTTCTTACATGATTTTCTGAATCATTAAAGCTTACAACTTGGTTTTTCTTAGCATAAACAACAATATCTAATGCTGTTCCCATATGATTTCTAAGGGATATTCACAGATTTTTTTGATTTTATCAAACTTACAGTATAAAACTAATTACTTAAAATTAGAAACACAACAAAGACATATAATTTTAAGATGCTATTTATTTTTGCCTATGAATTCAGCGGGTGCTATACTAATATTATCACATCCAAATGTTGCAGATATACATTTAAATTTACTATCAATTACAACCTCTATTTTCGATATTTTATTATCTTTTTTCCTTATATCTGCCAAATAAATGTATTTTTTTCCCTTATCATTATAAATTAATTGATCACCCTGTAAAAGATCAACCTTTTCATCCCCTTTATCTCCAAAAGAATCAATGACATTAATTAAAACGACTTTATTACTTTTCATATCATATATAAATGTATTTACCTCAGATTTGCTAAAAGTATCTTTTATATAATCAATCTTATAACTTTTCCTCAATCTAAAAGCTGAAACACTCTTATCATTATAAAGCAAATGCATATTAACTGATGATTTAACAGGAACGACATCCGTATATAAATTATAGATCATATTTTTATTTAAAAC
>NZ_OOGT01000439.1 GCF_900323515.1 Acinetobacter stercoris
CTCCATAATATTAATCATATGATCGATTTGTTTTTCTTTACCTAAACGTGCTAACGTAATTATTTTATTTAGATTTCTCTTTGCATATTCAACTTTATCAACTTTAGAATCATTTGCATGAGGGATTGTCATTAATGAAAATTTAGGCTTAAACCTTTTTTCAATATCACTAGTCTGCTGTGGAGTCAATAAAATACAAGCATCAATAATATGCTCACCTTTTAAAATTTTACTATAATTGTAATTCAGACCTTCTGCATATATATCCTCATACGGTGCTAACAGATGAACACTATGTATTACTGATAGAACTTTAATATTATTTTCTTTTCGGATATTACTTAATGGTGAACTCCAGACTCTATTTTTATCAATAATATAAACATCATTATCAACAACTTTCTTAGCCAACCAATATTCTAGCAGCTCATGTTCATTATTAAAGCTTTCTATCATTAAACCATTTTCATTAAAAATATGAATTGATTTCATTTTAGAATCACTATTGTAATAATGTGTAATACGCTTTTTACCATTAAATGCGAATAAATCTTCACTTTTAACCTTCTGATCTTCATCTAGATATTGAGACACAGTCAATTGACCAAAATCATTAAACTTATCACGTCTTATTTTTTTACCATTAAAGAAATAGTTAATATAGTCTAATTTTTTCTTATCAGCATCTCTCCATACTATGTATAAATTTAAGCTACTATTTTTTTTATAAAAACGCTCATGTGTATCTGAAATAACTTTAAGTTCACC
>NZ_OOGT01000150.1 GCF_900323515.1 Acinetobacter stercoris
AACAAAATCAATTAATTAAATTAGTTAATAAAAATTAAATACTGATTTAACTGAAATTTTAACCCTTTATAAAATAATGGAATTCACATTATTCTCATTAAAAACAATAAATGTTAAATAACACAGGTTATTAATTGCATTTGTTAAATGGTCTTTGATTTGAAGATCAAATAACACGGAGGGGTTTAATGTTTGATGTTCAAGTTATTTCGAAAAGAACACATAAAATAGTAGAACAACTTAAAACAAATAAAGTTAATGTTCATGCTGATAATGTAGTCAAAATTAATGCATCATCTTTAGATGTTGCTTCAATTGAACGGAAAGGTAATAGCGCCATAATTACAATGAAGAATGGCGAAACAATAGTTATTGATAATTTTTTTAATCCGGAAAATTCAAATACCATTGTTTTTGATGATAATGGAAAGCTTGCCTGGATAGAGTTTAATGATGCTAATCAGGTAGCACTTGATAGTGTACAATTTCATAGCATAGATGAAGTTGAACCTTTACTTTACGATGATTCAACAGCTGCTGCATTTATGCCGTGGGGTGTAGGTGCACTCTTGGCTGGAGCAGTTGTTGCAGTAGCAACTAACACAGATAGTTCAGGCCATCAGAACAATGCAAATAATAAAGTAGTTAATAAACCAGTTATTACTGAAAATAATGGTGATGGTCTTGGAGGTACAGGTGATGCCGGTAGCACTATTGTTGTGACCGATAGTGATGGTGTAACACATACCACAGTTGTTGACCAAGATGGCAACTGGCATTTTGATGAAAATCCATTAGCAGAAAATGAAGTTGGCAAGATCGAAGCCAAAGACCCAGCAGGCAATAGTTCAGGACAAAGCCCAATTACGGGTGGAGACCAAACAGATCCATCTGCACCAAAAGTGACAGAAAATAATGGTGATGGTCTTGGTGGTACAGGTGAGGCGGGTAGCACTATTATTGTGACCGATAGTGATGGTGTAACACATACCACAGTTGTTGACCAAGATGGCAACTGGCATTTTGATGAAAATCCATTAGCAGAAAATGAAGTTGGCAAGATCGAAGCCAAAGATCCCGCAGGCAATAGTTCAGGACAAAGTCCAATTACGGGTGGAGACCAAACAGATCCATCTGCACCAAAAGTGACAGAAAATAATGGTGATGGTCTTGGTGGTACAGGTGAGGCGGGTAGCACTATTGTTGTGACTGATAGTGATGGTGTAACACATACCACAGTTGTTGACCAAGATGGCAACTGGCATTTTGATGAAAATCCATTAGCAGAAAATGAAGTTGGCAAGATCGAAGCCAAAGACCCCGCAGGCAATAGCTCAGGACAAAGTCCAATTACGGGTGGAGACCAAACAGATCCATCTGCACCAAAAGTGACAGAAAATAATGGTGAAGGTCTTGGTGGTACAGGTGAAGCAGGTGACATCATTATTGTGACCGATAGTGATGGTGTAACACATACCACAGTTGTTGACCAAGATGGCAACTGGCATTTCGATGAAAATCCATTAGAAGAAAATGAAGTTGGCAAGATTGAGGAACAAGATCCAGCGGGGAATGGCTCTGGTCAAAGTCCAATTACGGGTGGAGATCAGACTGATCCATCTGGTCTAAAAGCTGAACTTGTAAATGATAGTGGCGTGGCAGGTGATGGTATCACCAATGATGGCACCGTAAATGTAAGTGGTGTTGAGTCTGGAGCGACATGGTCATATAGTCTGGATGGAGGTGACACCTGGATAGAGGGTACAGGTGGCAGTTTTGTTATTCCAGAAGGGACATCAACTGTTCAAGTGAAACAGACAGATACTGCTGGCAACGAACAAGTTATTGATCTTGGAACAATACAGGTTGATAGCAAAGCACCAACAGGATTAACCGCTGGTCTTGCTACGGATAGTGGCGTGGCAGGTGATGGTATCACCAATGATGGTACCGTAAATGTAAGCGGTGTTGAGTCTGGAGCGACATGGTCATATAGTCTGGATGGCGGTGACACCTGGATAGAGGGTACAGGTGGCAGTTTTGTTGTTCCAGAAGGAACATCGACTGTTCAAGTGAAACAGTCAGATGCAGCTGGCAACGAGCAGGTTATCAACCTAGGTGAAATTATTGTTGATAAAACTGCTCCTACAGATCTGGTTGCGAAGCTCGAAAATGATGATGGGCGTTTATCTACTGACGGTATAACTACCGATGGAACAGTCAATATTATTGATATTGAAGATGGTGCACTCTGGTACTATAGCACAGATGGTGGTACCAGCTGGACTCAGGGAACGGGTACCAGTTTTGAATTACCAGAAGGTGAATCTGATGTCCAGGTCAAACAGGTTGATAAGGCAGGAAATGAACAGATTGTTGACCTTGGTTCAATCCTTGTAGACCGTCAGGTACCGGTAGGATTAACAGCTAGCCTACAAAATGATACAGGATACTCGGATAGTGATCTGATTACTCAGGATGGCACAGTCATCGTTTCGGGTGTTGAGTCTGGAGCAATTTGGTCTTATAGCCTTGATGGAGGCGTAACCTGGAAACAAGGTAGTGGTAACAGCTTTGTTGTTGATTTTGGAACGCATAATGTTCTGGTTAAGCAGGAAGATGTGGCTGGTAATGATGAAGTGATTGCTTTCGGTGATATTACTGTTGATAACAGTAAGCCTGCAAAGCCGATTATTGATCCTTTAAGCGAAACCGCTGAAATTACAGGTACAGCAGAAGCTGGGACGCTTATCACAATTATTTTCCCTGATAAATCAAGTATAACAACTGAAGTCGCGACCGATGGAACTTGGTCCGTAACCAATCCAGGATTAAACAATGATGATGAAATTTCCGCTTATGTAACTGATATAGCAGGGAATAAGTCAGATACATCAAGTTTAATTTATACTGATTTAGAGAGTGATTCGGACTCTGACAGCGATTCTGATTCCGACAGCGATTCGGACTCTGACAGTGATTCTGATTCAGACAGCGATTCGGACTCTGACAGCGATTCGGACTCTGACAGTGACTCGGACTCTGACAGCGACTCTGATTCAGACAGTGATTCCGACTCTGACAGCGACTCCGATTCGGATAGTGACTCTGATTCAGACAGTGACTCGGACTCTGACAGCGACTCTGATTCAGACAGCGANTCGGACTCTGACAGTGACTCTGATTCTGACAGCGACTCGGATTCNGANAGTGACTCTGATTCAGACAGTGACTCGGACTCTGACAGCGACTCTGATTCAGACAGTGACTCGGACTCTGACAGTGACTCTGATTCTGACAGCGACTCGGATTCGGATAGTGACTCTGATTCAGACAGTGACTCGGACTCTGACAGCGACTCTGATTCAGACAGTGACTCGGACTCTGACAGCGACTCGGACTCAGACAGCGACTCAGATTCAGACAGCGACTCCGACTCTGACAGTGATTCGGATAGCGACAGCGACTCTGATTCAGACAGTGATTCCGATTCAGACAGTGATTCTGATTCAGATAGCGACTCGGACTCTGATAGCGATTCGGATTCAGATAGCGATTCCGACTCAGATAGCGACTCGGATTCAGACAGCGATTCGGATTCAGACAGCGACTCTGATTCAGACAGCGATTCAGACTCTGACAGTGATTCGGACTCTGACAGTGATTCGGATTCAGACAGCGACTCTGATTCAGACAGCGACTCGGATTCAGACAGTGATTCGGACTCTGACAGCGACTCGGACTCAGACAGTGATTCGGACTCAGACAGTGACTCGGATTCAGACAGCGATTCCGACTCAGACAGCGACTCGGATTCAGACAGCGATTCCGACTCAGACAGCGATTCCGACTCAGACAGCGATTCAGACAGCGATTCGGATTCTGATAGCGACTCGGATTCAGACAGTGACTCGGACTCTGACAGCGACTCTGATTCAGACAGCGATTCGGACTCTGACAGTGACTCTGATTCAGACAGCGACTCTGATTCAGACAGTGATTCGGACTCAGACAGTGATTCGGACTCTGATAGTGATTCGGACTCTGATAGCGACTCGGATTCAGACAGCGATTCAGACTCAGACAGCGATTCGGACTCAGATAGCGACTCTGATTCAGACAGTGACTCTGACTCTGACAGTGATTCCGACTCTGATTCAGACAGCGATTCGGATTCAGACAGCGATTCGGATTCCGATAGCGACTCTGATTCAGACAGTGACTCGGACTCTGACAGCGACTCGGATTCAGACAGCGATTCAGACTCTGACAGCGATTCGGACTCAGATAGCGACTCTGACAGTGATTCCGACTCTGACAGCGACTCTGATTCAGACAGCGATTCGGACTCTGACAGCGATTCGGACTCAGACAGCGATTCAGACTCAGACAGCGATTCGGATTCAGACAGCGACTCGGATTCAGACAGTGACTCGGACTCTGACAGCGATTCAGACTCTGATAGCGATTCAGACTCTGACAGCGACTCTGACTCAGACAGCGATTCGGACTCTGATTCAGACTCTGACAGTGATTCGGATTCAGACAGTGACTCGGACTCAGACAGCGATTCGGATTCAGATAGCGACTCTGATTCAGACAGTGACTCTGATTCAGACAGCGATTCGGACTCAGACAGCGATTCGGACTCAGACAGCGATTCGGACTCAGACAGCGATTCGGATTCAGATAGCGACTCTGATTCAGACAGTGACTCTGATTCAGACAGCGATTCGGACTCAGACAGCGATTCAGACTCAGATAGCGACTCTGATTCAGACAGTGACTCNGATTCAGACAGCGATTCGGACTCAGACAGCGATTCGGACTCAGACAGCGATTCGGATTCAGATAGCGACTCTGATTCAGACAGTGACTCGGATTCAGACAGCGATTCGGACTCAGACAGCGATTCAGACTCAGATAGCGACTCGGATTCAGACAGCGACTCGGATTCAGACTCTGACAGTGATTCGGACTCTGATAGCGATTCCGACTCTGACAGCGACTCGGACTCTGACAGCGACTCTGATTCAGATAGCGACTCTGATTCAGACAGTGATTCGGACTCTGACAGTGACGCGGACTCTGATAGTGACGCGGACTCTGATAGTGATGCTGATTCAGATAGTGACGCGGATTCTGATAGTGATCTCGATGCGCAAGATGATACGGTCCAACTAGATATGGGGGATCTAAATCACACTACAGTTAAATATGCTTCTGTTTCGAATGTGGCTGTGGTTGATATTGGTCTAATCAACAATGATGTTGCTGGAGCTAACTTCACTACAGTTCAACATGCTGAGGAGAATACAGATGTCATTGTGACGGTGAGTCAACAAAACTTGCTGGCAGTCGCATCTGGCTTTAGTGTAGAGGTTGTTCGAGTAGAAGCAGATGGTTCATTAACCACTGTTAAAGTTGCCACAGTGAATGATGGTTTGGTTGCTGATGCCCTTGGTTTAAGCATACTTGGTGTTGTTGATGACGGTAATACTGTAGCGATAAAACTGGAAGACCTGCCAGAAGGAGATTACCGCGTCATCGTTAAAAATGATGAAAGTGTAATTAATGATCTCATTGGTGGATTAACCCTCAATGAGCTTGGAGATCAAGGCGTAGTACTTGGTAAAGACAATCAGGAACTTGTCCTAAATACAGTTGAAACTGCTTTAAATGGTAAATATGGTTTAGGGCTTGGTACTGCTGTTAAAACTCTCTTAAGTGGTTTGTTGGCAACAACAGACACACTAGGTGCAGGAGATATTGTAAGAGCACTGAAAGAAAGTACTATTGTTGGGCCATTACTGAATACATTATTAGGTGGTTTGGTTGACCCAATTCTGGATGTTATTGCTGATGCACTGGTAGATAACTTAATTTCAGTGTTACGGACAACGAATGTTGAAATTAGTGGTGAAGAGTCTCACTTCGCTAACCTGAGTATCACAGACAATGTACTCGGCAATGACGTAGACCCTAGTGATACTGCTGTTGTGACCTCGGTGAATGGAACTGCTGTAACAGCCGAAGGTGTGAATATTGAAGGGTTATATGGCACATTAACTATTCAGGCTAATGGACAATATACCTACACGGCTCATGATTCATTATCATCTACAGGAAAAGTCGAAACATTTACATATTCAATATCTGATGGTGTAAATTCTGATACGGCTCAACTGGTTATTAACATTAAAGATGGTATTGCGCCTGATGCAGCTATTGTTGATCCTGTTAATGGATCAAGTGATATTACGGGTACAGCAGAACCAGGTTCTACCGTTATAGTGACATTCCCTGATGGTACTCAACCTGTATCAGCAAGTGTTGTTGTAGATGCAGATGGAACATGGACTATTGCAAATCCTGGCTTGCAAGATGCGAGTGAAATAATAGTTACAGTGAAAGATAGTTTTGGTAATACATCGGAACCAACAACGATAGTAGTTGATGCTTTGGCACCAGATGCACCAATGGCTCATTTCTCTGAAGCAGGTGATACAGTTAGTGGTACTGCTGAAGCTGGTTCGACTGTTGTTGTTAAAGATTCGGGTAATAACATTCTCGGAACTACGACAGTAGGAGCAGATGGAAAATATCAGCTAGATGGTATTAGTCCAGCACTTGTAAATGGAGAAACGGTCACTGTTACAGCTACCGATAAGGCAGGTAACACTTCTTTAGCGACTACGATTGAAGCACCGTTGAATGATCCAAGTCTGGAAAATACAAATGTAATCGCAGAAGATAATGTGATGGCATTAACTGCGACTGTAACTCCTCAAACCAAACCGGTTGAAGCTGCTCATTGGGAGTCTACAAAGTTACTTGACTTACAACTTTTAGGTCCTGTTTTAGATACAACAACTGAAGGTGTTTTATATGCGTCAGTTGCTGAGGATACGATCCGGGATCTAACAATTAATGCTTCTGTTGGCGGCGTTTCACTTGTTTCTAACTACAACCTGTATATCTACAAGTTAAATGAAGCAGGTTCGTATGTACGGATGGATGAGTACACAGAAATAGACTGGATGCAGACATCACTTGTCAGTTGGTCTGATAGTAACTCAAAACAAGTCACTTTAGGTGAGGGTAGTTATGCGATTCTACTTGTAACTCAACAATCACTTGTTGGACTTGGATTATTCCCTAGTAAAACACTTGATATTACTGGAGTTGAACGTAGCTATGATGATGTCACTGTTACGGCTCAGCAATCTGGTAATGTGATTGCAGATGTGGATGCAACCAATGGAGAGGATACAGTTACACCAGATACCGTTGTTAAATCTGTAAATGGTATCAATATTGCGGAGAACCTGAACTCAACATTGCCGAATACTTCGACACCAGCTGCGAAGATAGCAGGTCAATACGGCGACCTCTATATCACAGCAGATGGTTCGTATGTATATGTACTTGATCCAACACGAGCAGGTAAAGAGCAGCTAGGACTTGCACAAGAAACATTTACTTATCGTCTGGTAGATACTGTAACAGGTGACTGGTCAACAGCTGAGCTGAGCTTTAAGCTTGATTCGGTGAATGCGGTCAATGATGTTAATAGTGCAGGATATACGGCTACTAATGTTGTTACTGAAAATGTTAATTTCATGACGCCAGTTAATGCAGTTGCTGCAACTAAAGTTTCATCAGGATTAAGCAATACCGATTATGAGTATAAACAAACACTTAGTTTTAATGTGGCTTCCGATAAAGTGGGTGAGGATGTTCAGCTTAAGGTTGTTGGTGATTCGTTACTCACTTCTGGCACTTATACTCTAACGTATGTATTGAAGAATGGTAGTCAGACGATTGCTAATGTTACTAATGAAACTAAACAAGGGGTTGATACTGAATTTACTAAATTATTAACGAATTTGGGAGCTGGAAGCTATACCTTAGAAGTAACACTTCATAAGACTACAGCTATAGCTACAAGTGCTGCATTTGATATCTCAATTAGTTTAATTGGTAAAGAAATTGATCTAGATAGCTTTAAGGATACGGTTAAAACGACTGATGGTAATATCTTGACTGGCGCTGAAGGTGCGGATGATTTAGGTTCTTCTGATACTTACTTTGCGATTAAAGGTAAGTTCGATACCAACCCATACATCCTGTATCAAGCAGAAAATCAAGGTCCAGCAGAAGTTACTGTTCAAGGTCAGTATGGTGTCTTAACAATCGAGAAAGATGGTCAGTATAGTTATGTACCAAATGGTACTGGCTATGGTCAGGAGGTATTTGAATACACGTTACATTCACCAACAGGTAACTCGTCAGATGCAACATTGACCATCAACGTTGCTAAAGACTTCACAGGTTCTGTTTATAATGATCTGGTTACAAGTACAGGTGGTAATGACACTATTTCTACAGGAGCTGGCTCTGATACTTTAATCTTTAAAGTGTTGACTGCAACGGGCGTGGTTGATCCTACTGGCGGAAATGGTCTGGATACATGGGATGACTTTCATGTTGGCAATACAGCTTCTGACACAGCAGCTGATAAGATTGATGTATCTGCTTTACTTGCTGGTCAGACGATTACAGATATCAATAAATTTGTATCTGTAACATACGATGCGGATAAGGATACAGCAACGATCAGTATAGATAGGGATGGAGATGGCACAACATATACATCGACAGAACTACTTGTTTTAACTAACCAAACAACACAAGTAACACTTGATGAGTTAATTCAAAATGGTCAGTTTAAATACAATGTCTAATATCTAAATAAAGAACTTAAAAAGAGGGTCTTAGGACTCTCTTTTTTTATTTAAAAAACATGATAAAAATATTTAAAATTACAATAATATGATATAGTTAAGTGGTATTTTTTAGTCATAAACTA
This sequence comes from Acinetobacter stercoris, assembly GCF_900323515.1. Taxonomy (GTDB): domain Bacteria; phylum Pseudomonadota; class Gammaproteobacteria; order Pseudomonadales; family Moraxellaceae; genus Acinetobacter; species Acinetobacter stercoris. The sequence goes on from NZ_OOGT01000150.1 coordinate 8,873, forward strand.
TGAGGGGAAAATGACTATTTCGACTTATAAAGGATTACAAGAGTTTAAAGAAAAAATTAAATTCTGGACAAAACAACAAAACAAAAACTCACAAGCAAAATATGGTCTCTTTCTATCTTATGGAAACAAAAAAAGTAGATGTAAAGTTTGGAATACCGTTGATACAGATCTTGAAAAAGTATTGAAAAGAACATGTAATTTTTTAGATAAGCTTTTTGAAAAAAATACTCAGTTACTTGAGTATATAAAAGTTGACTATTTAATTAATTTAGAGCAAAAAAGCTGGCAGGAAGTTATTGCAGAGGTGACAGCTCAGGCACATAATAATCATTTTCGTAAAGGTATCAGCTTTGATGCAAATTTAGAAGTATGTTTTCTTGAGCAAGAAATTTACGGAAAAGCGATTATTCGCAGTGTTGTTTATAATGAACCAAATTTCTTTGATGAAAAGAATTTAAATGATGCTATTCATAAGAAATATCCTAAAATCACCAGACAATTTCATTTGGATAAAATAGATCAAGTCTGGGTGTTTGATACAGTTGGGGTGTTTTATGAAAATGGTGCATTATTAGAGTTGTATTCAACTGGCCCAGAAAATGGAGTCAGAAAACCAACAGAAAATAAAAAGAAAGAAATTAAAAAAATAGTTCTGGATAATGCTGAATTCTTACATAATGAGATATCTGAAAATGGAAGATTTTGTTATGGTTATTTCCCTGCTTATGATAGAGAAATAAAAAGTTATAATACAGTTCGTCACTGTACAGCTATTTATGCCTTACTCGAAACACTCGAAGTTGAATATAATGAAAGATATTTAGATAAAATAAATAAATCTATTCAATATGCTATTAATGTATTTTATAAAGAAAAAGAAAATAAGGCATTTATGATTGATGGTAGTGAGCATGAGTCTGAAGTAAAACTAGGTTCAAATGCTGCTGCTATATTTATGTTTGCAAAATATCAGGAGATTACTCAAGATTCTCAATATCAACAGTATGCTGAAAAGCTTGCTGAGGGTATTCGGTTTATGNTTGATGAAAATGGGGAAACAACCCATGTATTAAACTATCCATCATTAGATGTAAAAGAGNAATTTAGAATTGTATATTATGATGGGGAAGCGGCGTTAGGTTTATTAAGACTTTATCAGATTAATCATAACCAGATCTTATTAGAT
>NZ_OOGT01000287.1 GCF_900323515.1 Acinetobacter stercoris
ATTAAAATGTTATATAAAATAATTTGTTATAAATATTTTTATGTATTTAAATAAAAGAAAGGTCACGTATTGAGTGACCTTTTATTCCAGGTTGTTGCAGTTTTAAGTCAATGACAAATCATTTTTTAAAACGTGATAGGTCTTCATCTGGACGTGGAGTCAAGATTTCAACACCATCTTTAGTGACTAAAAGTGTATGTTCATATTGGGCAGAAAGCTTATGGTCTTTGGTCACGACTGTCCATTTATCGCCCATCAGACGAGTTTGCCACACTCCAGCGTTGACCATTGGTTCAATAGTAAACGTCATGCCTTCTTCTAACACCATACCAGTATTTGGTTGTCCATAGTGAAGTACTTGAGGTTCATCATGAAACACAGTTCCAATCCCATGACCACAGTATTCACGAACTACACTGAAACGTTCAGATTCAACATATTTCTGAATAGCATATCCAATATCACCAATTGTTGAACCTGGTTTTACTGTTTCTATACCACGATACATGGCTTCTTGAGCAACATGACAAATACGGTTAGCAAGTACAGAACCTTCACCAACGATATACATCATATTGGTATCACCATGATAACCATCTTTAATGACTGTCACGTCGATATTCAGGATATCGCCATTTTTTAAAATTTTAGACTCGGATGGGATGCCATGACAAACCACATGGTTAACAGAAGTACAAATCACATGTTGGAAAGCAGGGCGACCTGGAGCTGCACCATATCCTAAACACGCAGGAATGGCATTCTGGACATTTACGATATAATCGTGACAGATTGTGTCTAGTTCAAGGGTGCTCACACCTGCTTTAACATGTGGTTTGATCATATCCAGAACCTCAGCCGCCAGTCTGCCCGCCACACGCATTTTCTCAATTTCATCTGGGGTTTTAATTAATCGACGTGGAGCTTCGTAAGTACTATTCATGATCTTTAAAAACTTTTGGAAATTTGTAGGCGTATATGGTATAAATAGCCGCCCATTTTATCAAATGCTTTTCGTGAATAAATTTCATGTAAAAAACTGATAGGTGGCAAATCTAAAATCCGCACATATGTCGTCACATTACTCTGGGTGCCTGAAAGGGTGGAGAATGCGGACATATGGAGGCCTAACCCAAACTTTAAGGTAAAGAAAATGGCAGATTACAACGTAAGCATGCGCGACCTTTTACAAGCTGGCGCGCACTTTGGTCACCAAACTCGCTTCTGGAACCCAAAAATGCGTCAATACATTTTTGGCGCTCGTAACAAAATTCATATCATCAACTTGGAACATACTGTTCCTGCGTTAAATGATGCTTTGAACTTTGTTAACAATTTAGCAAGCAAAAAGAACAAAGTATTATTCGTTGGTACAAAACGTGCTGCTTCTAATATCATCCGTGAACAAGCTCAACGCGCTGGTCAACCATATGTAGATCACCGTTGGTTGGGTGGTATGTTGACTAACTGGAAAACTCTTCGTCAGTCAATCAACCGTTTGAAAGATCTTCAAACTCAATCTCAAGATGGTACTTTTGCTAAACTTACTAAACGTGAAGCTTTAGAACGTACTCGTGAGATGGAAAAACTTGAACGCTCTTTAGGCGGCGTGAAAAACATGGGTGGTTTACCTGACGCATTATTCATTATCGATGTTGATCATGAAGCAATCGCGATTAAAGAAGCTAAAAACCTTGGTATTCCTGTAATCGGTATTGTTGATACAAACTCTAACCCAGATAACGTTGATTTCGTTATTCCTGGTAACGACGATGCGATCCGTGCAGTAACACTTTATGCTTCTGCTATGGCTGATGCGATCATTGCTGGTAAAGAATACGCTCAAACTCAGTCAAATGCTCAAGCAAAAGGCGAAGAAGCTGCTAAAGAAGCTCCTGAGGCTTAATGCGTTTTGATGCAGGTTTGTCATTTTTGCGACATGTAATGGTGGCAAATTAAGCGTCATGAAAGCAAGACGGCCCAGATGTATAGATGGGCCGTTTTTGTTGAACAGATTCATATTTCTACCGTATTTAGGAGAACAACATGACTGCAGTTACTGCGAGCATGGTAAAAGAATTACGTGACCGTACTGGTCTAGCAATGATGGAATGCAAAAAAGCATTAACAGAAGCTAACGGTGACATCGAATTAGCGATTGATAACCTTCGTAAATCAGGTCAAGCAAAAGCAGCTAAAAAAGCTGGTAATATTGCTGCTGATGGTGCAATCGCTATCGTTCAAGAAGGTAATAAAGCTATTCTTGTTGAAGTAAACTGTCAAACTGACTTCGTTGCTAAAGACGGTAACTTTGCTGGTTTCTCTGAAAAAGTTGCAAAAGCTGCTTTAGCTGCGAATGAAACTGATGCTGCTAAAATTGCAGAACTTAAATTAGAAGATGGCGTAACTGTTGAAGAAGCTCGTATTGCACTTGTTCAAAAAATTGGTGAAAACATCCAGGTTCGTCGTGCAAAAATCATCGAAGGTGAAAACCTCGCAGTTTACAAACACGGTTTAAAGATTGGTGTTGTAGTTGCATATGCTGGTGATGCCGAAACTGGTAAAGGTTTAGCGATGCACATTGCTGCATTTAACCCTGTTGCAGTATCTGCTGAACAAGTTCCAGCTGATTTGATCGCTAAAGAAAAAGAAATTGCTGAAGCGAAAGCAGTAGAATCTGGTAAACCAGCTAATATCGTTGAAAAAATGGTGACTGGTTCAGTAGAAAAATACTTGAATGAAGTTGTTTTAGAGCGTCAACAATACGTTATCGACAACGATAAGAAAGTTGCTGATGTATTAAAAGCAACTAGCACAACTGTAGCTAACTTTGTTCGTTTTGAAGTTGGTGAAGGTATTGAGAAAAAAGCAGAATTAAGCTTCGCAGAAGAAGTTGCTGCTGCTCAAGCTGCTGCAAAATAATTGTTTTTTGCAGTAAAAACAGCCTTGCATTTTGCAAGGCTGTTTTTATTTAAGGTAAAAATTATTGAATTGATTTTTGTTCAATGATTTTATCAAGCTCATAGCGTAAACTTGAAGCGTCTGCTGGTGGATTGTGTACTTTATATTCCTTGAGTTTAACTATGTTTACTTGTTTAGGATTATGGGTAAAGCCTTGAATATTACCGTAAAAACTTTTCCAGTTTTTATCTAAATATACCTTTTTCCCATGATTGTACTTGAGTTCTTTTACTTGTAAACAATTGAAGGTTCCTTCTCCTGTACATTTTTTTGTATGTGGCGCGATTTCAAAATATACGGTTTTGTAGTTATTTGATGGGCTTGCTTGTGTCTGGGTACAAATTAAGCCAGTAAGTGGAATAAGTAGGGAGAATATGAAATATTTCATGAGTTCAACGATCCTGCATCTTGCATGGGGGAATTT
>NZ_OOGT01000338.1 GCF_900323515.1 Acinetobacter stercoris
GTACAAAGGTTGTATTAATATGAAAGAGAATGAACATTCTATGTATTATTTTGAGAGGGTTTCAGAAATATCTCTAAATTATCAAAATAAAAAGGATATTTTAATACTTGATAATACATCACAGGATGTATTTAAAATATTTAACTGTTTACCACATCCTTGTGCCGTATGTTACTTGGATGATGGGGCTATAATTCATGCAAATCCAAAGTGGCAAAACCAATTTGGTATCAATCACAGTTTTTTTGACATGATCGGGAAAAATGATCTACAAAATTTTCAAAATGAATTAATTGCTTGTGTAAATTTAAACAATGTTTTTCTTAAAGAAATAGAGTTGATCATTGAGAGTAGGATCTATAATTGGTTTTCTTTACAAGTTCAGATCGCAAAAATCGCCTCAGATAGTCGAATGATTATTGTGATGACAGCAACCAATATCCATCATCGAAAATCAACGTATCTAAATCAGATTGCCCAGTTTTCAGCATATAAGAATATGCTGGATGTCAGTGCAGACTGTATCAAGTTACTGGATAAGAATGGCTGGATTCTGTACGTCAATATGTCTGGTCGTAAAATATTGGGAATTTCAGATGAAGGCATGACCAATTGGCTGGATTTAGTGCCAATAGAATATCTGGGGGAATGTAAAAAAGCACTTAATCTGGCAGCAAGTGGAAAAAATGCATTTGCAAAAATGGAAACTATGGATACTGATGGCATACATTTCTGGCATATTCATTTTACGCCAATTGTTGACCAATATAACCAGACACAATCTATTTTATGTATTTCCAGAGACATTACCCGTCAGATTAAAACTGTACAGAAACTAGAACGACAAAATGAGTTTGATCCTTTAACTGGATTATATAACCGTAAAGCCTTTAGACAGGTTGTAGACAAAATGCTGAACGAGGCAAAAGAGCAGTTTTCCTCTATAGGCCTGATACTTATGGATTTGGATTATTTCAAGCATGTGAACGAAACGATGGGACATGAAGCTGGGGATCATTTATTGAAAGTCGTGGCTAAACGTTTGTCTCTGGAGTTAGGAAAAACAGCAATTATAGGTAGATTAGGAGGGGATCAATTTGTAGCTGTTATTTCTAATGTTCACGATGAAAAGGAAGTTCTAGGCTTTGCGGAAATAGCTCTACGGCAACTTGACACGCCTGTTCGTTATAATAATCAACAGATCAGTGGGGCGATGAGTATTGGCTGTGCAATGTATCCTAAAGATGCCGATAATACGTCTGGGTTATTCAGATGTGTTGATACAGCACTGAGTGATTTAAAACAGAATGGGCGAGGAGGAGTTCGAACATATAACAGTAGTATGCTGATTCGTTCTGAACAAAAAGCTAGACAATTAAATAAAGCCAGACAAGTTTTACGCAGGAATTTTATTACACCTTATTATCAACCTAAGGTTGACTTATTTTCACAAAAAATTGTCGGATTTGAGGCTTTGCTCAGATGGGTGTGTCCAACCAAGGGATTGCGTTTTCCAAGTGTAGTCGCAGAAGCTTTTAATGACTATCATCTATCAACACAAATCAGTAATCAAATGCAGATCAAGATTTTTAAGGATATACGTAATTGGCTGGACAAAGGGTTGGAGATGGTTCCAATTGCGATCAATGTCGCACCTGTAGAGTTTCTTCGGGATGATTATGCTGAACGTTTTTTGACAAGAATAAAAGAGTTTGATATCCCTCATCATTTGGTTGAATTGGAAGTAACTGAATATGTTCTGGCTGACCGAGGCTCGGATTATGTTCAAAGGGCATTGCAATTATTAAAAGAAAATGGAATCAGGATTGCTCTGGATGATTTTGGTACAGGGCATTCATCTTTATCCCGGTTAAAGGATTATCCGATAGATTGCTTAAAAATAGATCGAAGTTTTATCCAGCTTATTGAACCAGATAAAGAGATTCTGGCTATTATAGAAGCACTTATCCAACTTGCACCTAAACTGGAACTGGATATTGTTGCAGAAGGAATAGAAACAAGTTCTGAATTGGAAATTTTGGCGAAATCTGGCTGTAAAGTTGGGCAAGGTTTTCTTTTTAGTAAAGCCGTTACAGCCACTGAGGTTATAGGTATGTTGCAAAACAAGGTGATTTATCATTAAGATAAGATTAAGAAA
>NZ_OOGT01000315.1 GCF_900323515.1 Acinetobacter stercoris
ACCTTTATTATTTATTAAAATTAAAAATTTTTTAAAATCTAAAACACAAACATTCCCCAAAGCTTGTATTCAATCCCCAATAAAATTGCTTGATATTTACATATGGTTTCTCCTACATCTCCATTTTTCGTGTTCTATCCATAAAAAATGTTAGCAGTGCTGTGATCAGCATTGCCATGGCAAGTATTCGAAGTAAATCATTGAAACTTGTTGTAATTGCCTGTAGATGTATATCTTTATAAATTACACCGATAGCCAATTGCTCAGCAGCATCTCCTAGATCACGATACTGGGCTTTTAAATTTTCAAGATACTCTACAAAAATCATGTTTTCAGGTGTCATAAAATTATTTAATTCAGTGACATGAAGTGCAGTAAGCCAATCAAGAGAAGAGTTGATCAAGGCGAGTCCTACAGCACCACCGATATTTCGCATAACATTGTAAATTCCACTTGCATCAGCGACTTTATGCATAGGTAAATTTGCCATTGCCAAATGAGAAACTACAATCAGACAAATCATTAAGCCAATGCTTCTATAAATTTGAGGCCATAGCATGAAATCAAAATCACTTTGAACATTCAGATATGAGTTCATCCAGATACCACTTGCAGCCAGTACCAATCCGACGAATACAGTCTTTCGTGCATCAAAATTTGGAATAATCCACGCTAGAAATGGTGCAAAAAAGAACATCACTACACCATTTACCATCATGATTTGACCAATTTGGCTGCTATTTAATGCTCTAACTTGTCCTAAAAACACCGGGATCATGTAACCTAAGCCATATAAAGCCATCCCGATGACAAAAGTGATAATGGAACTAAGTACAAAATTTCTATTTTTGAAGACCGATAAATCAAGCAAGGGAGTGGATGAGGTTAAATTCCGGTAGAAAAAAATCATCGCTCCAAGTACACAAATCAAAAAAGCAGAACTTACGCCTGTATCTGTAAACCAGTCCTGCCTTGCACCTTCGTCAAGAAAATATTCCAGACCACCTAAAAACATTGCCAGACCAATCAGACAAAGCCAGTCTAAACTTTTGAGTAGACTATAATCAGGTTGATCAATATTCCTATTTGCAAATACCACAACTGTTATAATAATTCCTGGAATAATGTTGATTAGAAACATCCAGTGCCATGAAAAGTTGTTGGTTAACCATCCACCAATTGTTGGTCCTATGGCAGGTCCCAAAGTACTTACCATTCCAAATAAGACCAAAGGCAATGTCCGTTTATTTTCCGCAAAAAGTATATATAAAGTGGTCATCGAAGTTGGAATCATTCCTCCTCCCATAAACCCTTGAAATGCCCTGAATACCAATAAACTTTCCAGATTCCATGCCAGAGCACAAAACAGTGAACTGATGGTAAAACCCAAAGCACAGATCGAATAATAAACACGTGTTGAAATTATTTTTGCACATATACTCGACATTGGAATTGCAATAATTTCAGCAATTAAATAAACCGTTTGCACCCAAGTCACTTCATAGCGACTAGCACTCATTCCCGCCTGAATTTCATTTAATGAGCTTGCAACGATCTGGATGTCTAGAATTGCCATAAAATTTCCAAAAATCATGGCAATAAAAATCATCCAAGCAATTTTTGGCGGAAAAAACCAATTGGTATTTGTAGAACTCTTTGTCATCGCCTAGTACCCTTAAGTTTTTAAGTCAACTTTAGCGATAACCGACAACCCTGGTTTAACCAAAGCTATATGTGGATGAGGATCAATTGAAATCCGAACAGGTATCCGTTGCACCACCTTATTAAAATTACCTGTCGCATTATCTGAAGGCATCATTGAAAAAATTGAACCCGATGCAGGTGAAAAACTTTCTATCTTTCCTGTAAATCTGATACCTGGATATGCATCAAGTGTGAAATTAACTTTTTGCCCCTTATGCATTTTCTCAATTTGAGTCTCTTTAAAATTTGCCTCTATATAAAGACTATGTTCAGGGATAATAGCCAGTAAACGACTTTGCGGATTTACACGGGAACCTTTACGAATAGATAAATTACCGACCGTACCCGAAACTGGTGCTTTTATTTGCGCTGCAAGGACATCAACCTGATACAGATTAACAGCAGCTTTTGCATTATCAATATCTGCAAGAAGCTGAATACGGCTAGCCTGAATACTAGCAAGCTGAGATTTTGCTGTATTAATGATTGCCTGACTTTTATAAAGTTGGGCTTGTGCAGATACATATTGTGATTTGATCGTTTCAAATCTTTGCCGAGTAATCACACCATCCATTAATAATTGTTTGTAGCGCTTATAATCTGCGCCTAATCGATCCAGTTCTGCTTGTGCAGCATACAAATTACTCTCAGCTTCCTGAATTGAAAAGTGAGCAGATTTTTCATTTTCATCCTGTACAATCAAGGCTGCCTGTTTTAATTGCATTAACGATAATGCCTGATCATATTTTGCCTGATAATCTTGATGATCAACGATTGCTAAGATTTGCCCCTTTTTTACAAACTGATTTTCCTTGATTTTTAATTCTAGCACTTCACCAGAAATTTTAGGCATAATCCATGTCAAATCTGATTGGACATAGGCATTTTCGGTAATTTGTGTAAAGCGGTATATAAAAAAATAATATAAAATACCGATTAAAAGTAAAAATAATAATAGAGAAAAAATAATCCAAGCTATTTTTTTCCTTTTTTTTAAATGAGCTAGGTCATCTATTGCCAGGACACTGTCC
>NZ_OOGT01000392.1 GCF_900323515.1 Acinetobacter stercoris
ATCATATTCTCAGATGTCGAAAACTCTCCATGATTTTCTATCATTTTTTATAAAAACATAGCTAAAACAATCGAAATCTGGCAAAAAGTTATGATTATTATAAACATCAAATTGATTCTATCTCACGTTGTTGTTTTGACTATGAAATGACTCAACTTCATATATCAATCATAATAAATAACTATTTCATTCATGGTTCACTTCCTTTTTTTATTTATATACTAAAACCTAATACGCATCTATAAGTCTAAGAAAGATATAAGCACGTATTAGATTTTCGATAAAACCTGTTTTAGCTTTAATAACAGCTTTGTTCAAATTTGATATTTTCTAAATCATAAAAGTAACGGATCTTAAGCTTAGAACATGAATGATCAAAAAGCTGGACGAGACTGCCCACGATATTTCTCTAGTAAAGCATCTAGACGGGCGACTGTTTCGATATCAGCTTGTCCATCATATTTTTGTGGGTAAAAATGCATTTGAAAAGCAGAAACAACATCCGTTGTTGCCTGATCATACACACCTGTGATGTTAATATCATATCCGTACTTTGATAGTTTTATTTGCAAATCACTTACGTCATTTTTCCAGGGAAAGTATGTTTTGTAATATGAAACCGTGTCTTCATCAAACCATGCACCTATATTGTATTCTTTATATAGTTGCTCCCATGGAAATAATGGACCTGGATCAAATTTACGACCTGGTGCAATATCACTATGACCAACCACCCGTGATGGTGTAATTCCATATTCATTAATTACCCTTTTCGCAACTTCTGCAACAACTTCAATCTGCTTTTTGGATGCATACGGGTACCATCTTCTCAACATTAATGGCTGATTTTCATCCGCCTCTGGAAATCCCAAATTTTCAATTTCAATCCCGATACTAGATGCATTGAGACTACGATTACCTTGCCAAAAGCTTAACCCTGCATGCCATGCTCTTTTATTATCTGGAACCATTCTATAGATAACAAATTGATTGTTTATTGGTAGTTCTGGAATAAGATAATGGCTACTCGCCTGATAGTTTTCGTCGCCAAAACGTTTCAAAGTTTCTTGGTAAGTAATAGCTGTATAGTGCAGAATTAAAAACATTTCTCTGGCATCTTGATTTGGTGATAAATGATTTTCATCAATTTGATATTGATTACTGATCAAATAATCACTTTTAGATGCAGGAGGTGCTGATGTCTCTATTTGATTTGGCATTTCCAAGACCTTTTCATCGTCATTACATGCTGCTAAAAATATTGTACTGAAGATAAACAAAACTACTAACTTTATGAATTTTTTCATGATTAATTCTTCTTTGTTCAGATTATTCGTATAAAATGTACTGCTGTGTAAACAGC
>NZ_OOGT01000409.1 GCF_900323515.1 Acinetobacter stercoris
ATAATCATTTTTCCTTTTTAGATAGGTTTTGTTGCACAAAATATCTTTTAATACATTGATTTTAAAAATTTTATCAAGATCATTTTTTAAATTAACTAAAATTAGATATCCAGACAACATTTCCTTTATAATAAATAAAGAGTTTTCTGTTCCAGAAAACTCTTTATCCTGAACTTAATTGTAGCGGAAAAAATTAAGAGAAATTAACTTGTTAATTGCGGTTTGATTATACATATAACAACCATTTTCCAATCTTGCTAAATTAAGCTTCTCCTTCCTTAATTCAGTTGCATTGTCAGCAAAAAATTCTGATTCAATTATACTTTTACTAAACTGAATCTGCTTATCACGCTTCCATTCTAAAGTACTATTATATGTTGCATTAAAAACTTGCCCATTATATTGAACTTTTGTAAGAGAAGGTATTTCTAAACCTGTGACAAGACTATAGACTGTTATCCAATCAATCCCTTGAAATCTATTTTTTAGATCAGCTAAATCCAAATCAGGAAATTTTTCACGGGCATTATTAACAATATTTATATTTTCTTCACTCTTTATATCAAATTTATCATCTATTGGTCTGTCTGTATTAAAACTCAAAAATTCTTGATTGTTTCGTTGTGAAATCAACCTATAACAATGGCTTCCTTTGGGAAATGTTTCGTTTCCATGCGAACTCAAAAAAATTCGAGCATTAGAATAGCTACTTTCACTATCAAAACGTTCAGCTCTATAGCCAGGTAAAATAGAATCAAAAATGTTTTTACCTGACAATTCAACTTTCTCAAATCTCAAATCATTTCTTAGATCATTAATCGTATTTACAGTCCAATGAGTCATTGAATCAACATCAATAGTTCCCACATATCTGTCACTTGGTGTATATAGTCGATCTTTAGTTAAAATATATTGACCTATTTCTGTATTACTATTACTACCAATAATCCTTTTATTGTTAATCTCATATTTCCCAATAGAGAAATTATCACCATTTCGATGTGAACTATAATCTACTTGAAAATAAGTTGCCTTGTCTGTTGTTTCATTTGTCTAACTACCTCCATCACCAGAGCTACCTCCCCCACAAGCAGAAAGCAAGATCGAAATTGATAAAAGTGTGAACGTTTTATTTAGTTTTAACATATAAGTTTACTTTTTTACAT
>NZ_OOGT01000014.1 GCF_900323515.1 Acinetobacter stercoris
CATCTACTTTGGTATTAATCTTTTCAATAAAACTATCTGCTTCAATATTTTTATTTAGTTGGGCAATAACATTTTCATGAATTTTATCTTTTGGAGTTGAAAAAAGCTGATAAAATTCAGTTGAATTATCGTCAACAGCGATTTTTTTATCATTATTATTATCTTGGTTTTTATAAAAATCAAATAAAGTGATTTCTATATCTTCTAATTTTTTCTCCCAAAATTCTTGCCAATATTTTGCTCCTGCGGCTACGGCTGTTTGAGAATAAGCTACATAAAACCCTACTAAACAAAGAATAAGTTGTACATATGGAACAGTATTACTTGAATAAATCAAACATGCAAAAAGTACACCTTGAAATATCATAAAAAAAATTATTTCTTTGAAGTAACTGCCCAATTTCTAAGTTTCTAGTTGCAATAGTAATTTCATATACGCTTTTTAAGCGACTAAGATGTTCTTCTTCTTTAGATTTAGTAAGAGGGACATTGTCAGTTTCTATGACAATATTATTATTCACTGTTCTATTATCATTATTTGTAATATTTCTAGAAAAAAGGTTCTTAAAAAAATCTTTCATGTATTTAATATAAAGGGCTGAATATTCAGCCCTTTATACATAATTTAGAAGAAATTGACAATACTACTAAAGCGCCGCAATCTGTTCCATATTGGCTTTAATTTTCGCTAACTGATCAGCAAACTCAGCAAGTTTCACTTTTTCACCCTCAACAACTGCAGCAGGTGCTTTGCTGACAAAACCTTCATTCGCAAGTTTATTGGCGATTTGATCATGCTGCTTTTGAACTTTATCCAAGTCTTTTTGCAAACGACCAAGCTCAGCTTTAGGATCAATCAGACCTTTCATTGGGACAAATACGGATACATGACCGACAACGCTTGATGAAGACAATGGTGGTTGTTCCGCATCATTCAAGAAAGTAATGCTTTCAACTTTGGCCAAAGCTTTAAAGAGTGGCTCGATACGTGCAATCTGTGCTTTTTCAGCATCAGTAGTGTTTTGAAGCAATACTGGGAGTAAACGTGCATTACCCAAGCCCATCTCACCACGGATATTACGTACAGCACCAATCAAGCCTTGTAACCATTGCATATCTGCTTCTGCCTGATCATTGAGCAGGTCTTGCTCAACTACAGGATAAGCCGCAGTCATGATGGTATCACCACCTTTACCAATCATTGGGGCAAGGGTTTGCCAGATTTCTTCAGTCAAGAATGGCATGATCGGATGAGCTAAACGAAGAGAAGCTTCCATCACAGCTAAAAGTACACGACGTACTTCAGCTTTACGTTCATTTGAAACTTCTGGATCATTTAATACAGGTTTAGTCAGCTCAACATACCAGTCACAGTATTCATTCCAGATAAAGTCATAGATTGCTTGTGCAGCAAGATCCAGGCGGTAAGTATCAAATGCTTGATGTACCGCTTGAACTGCTTTTTGCAGACGGCTCACGATCCACTGTTCAGGAAGCTCCCAAAGATCAGGGCGCGCAGTTTTACCAACCTCTTGACCTTCAACATTCATCAGAACGAAACGTGTTGCATTCCAGATTTTGTTAGCAAAGTTACGGTAGCCTTCGACACGTTTCATGTCGAACTTAATGTCACGACCTGTGTTGGCAAGAGCACAGAAAGTAAAACGAACTGCATCAGTACCATAGGCCTGGATGCCTTCCGGGAACTCTTTACGTGTTGATTTTTCAATCTTCGCTGCTTGTTTAGGGTTCATCAAACCTGTAGTACGTTTTTGTACCAAAGTTTCAAGATCAACACCGTCGATTAAATCAAGAGGGTCGAGTACATTACCTTTTGATTTTGACATTTTTTGACCTTCACCATCACGAACCAAGCCGTGTACGTAAACAGTCTTGAATGGAACCTGTGATGTACCATCTTCATTTTTCATAAAATGAAGGGTCATCATGATCATACGTGCAACCCAGAAGAAGATGATGTCAAAACCGGTCACCAATACATCAGTAGGGTGGAAAGTGTTTAGGAAATAGTTTTCCGCATCTTTTTTGGCATCACCAGTCCATCCCAAAGTCGAGAATGTCCAAAGCGCAGATGAGAACCATGTATCCAGTACATCTTCATCCTGTTTAAGATTTACCGATGCATCAATGTTGTTTTTCTCACGTACTTCTGCTTCGTTACGACCTACATAGATGTTGCCATTTTCATCGTACCAGGCAGGGATACGGTGACCCCACCAAAGTTGACGCGAAATGCACCAGTCCTGGATGTTATTCATCCAGGCCATATACATATTGGTGTATTGTTCTGGAATAAATTTAATTTCACCATCTTTTACTGCTTTGATTGCAGGTTCGGCAAGAGGTGCAATTTTTACATACCATTGATCTGTTAAAAGAGGTTCAACGATGACACCAGAACGGTCGCCACGTGGCGCTTTTAGATCATAAGGCTGAATTTGTTCTAACCAACCTTCGGCTTCGGCTTGTTCAACCAATTTTTTACGGGCAGCAAAACGCTCCAGACCGACATATTCTGTAGGTGCTGTGATGGTTTTTGAGATTTGCTCACCAGCTTTTGCGATAAACTCAAACTCAGCCAAAATTTCAGCATTTTTGTTGAAAATGTTAATAATTGGCAAGTCATGACGACGACCTACATCGTAGTCATTGAAGTCGTGCGCAGGCGTGATTTTTACGCAGCCTGTTCCGAACTCTTTTTCAACATATTCATCAGCAACAACTGGAACAGCACGACCTGTGATTGGCAAAATAATATTTTTCCCAACCAGATGTGCATAGCGTTCATCTTCAGGGTGAACAGCAACAGCCGAGTCACCTAACAAAGTTTCAGGACGAGTTGTAGCCACAACAAGGTAGTCATGTCCATCTTTGGTTTTAAGTGACTTATCTTCAAAGAAATATTTGAAATGCCAGAGCGAACCCTTTTCCTCTACAGATTCAACTTCAAGATCTGAAAGCGCAGTTTGTAATTTAGGGTCCCAGTTTACGAGGCGTTTACCACGATAGATCAAGCCTTCTTCGTGTAATTTTACGAAAACTTCTTTTACCGCACTGGATAGACCTTCATCCATAGTAAAGCGTTCACGTGACCAGTCTACAGATGAGCCTAGACGACGGATTTGACGGGTAATATTACCGCCAGACTGTTCTTTCCATTCCCAGACTTTTTCAATAAATTTTTCGCGTCCGAGATCATGGCGACTCACATTTTGTGCGCCAAGCTGACGTTCAACCACCATTTGGGTTGCGATACCCGCATGGTCTGTACCTGGTTGCCATAATGTATTACGCCCAGACATACGGTTAAAACGGGTCAATGCATCCATGATGGCATTATTAAAACCATGACCCATGTGCAAGCTACCAGTGACGTTTGGAGGCGGAATCATGATACAGAATGAATCACCGTGACCAGATGGCTTGAAATAGCCATTGTCTTCCCAAGTCTTGTACCATTTTTTCTCGATCTCGGTTGGATCGTAGGTCGTAGCAATGTTTTGCGCAGAATCAGTCATAGTAAAAACTAAATTAAAAGTAAATAAAAAATTNCATCTATTGTAGCAAAAAAAATGTAGGTTTAGCGATGTTCAGCAAATGCATTCTTTGCCTAAATGACACAGAATGCTGTTAGATCTTATGATTTGATAACAAACAAAATAAGCGCATGGTCGCAGAAGATTTTAAAGAGGTCTTTTTATGAGCTATAACATATTGTTGAAAGTTGATGATCATACCCATCAACAATTTCAAAACATTGTAGAAAAGTTAAATGCTGGACACAAAGAAAGTCAGGCTAAACCTTTAGGGGAACTGTTGGCGAATGTTGCCTGTGAGGTTATAGATCAGGTTTTTGGTGATCTATTGCGTAAGCAATCTGAACAGGTGAGTGATGATCACGGACGGAAACTGGCGCATGATTCTGAAAAGGTGATTCACCAAATTCTAGAAGCGATTAAAAAGTACATGCCTTGGGCTGTATCTTTTTTTAGTAATGAACGTTTAACTCCTCTAGCGCACTATTTGGAAACAGTAGTTCGTGAAAAAGATGGGCAATATTATGTGCAGTACCCAGTTGATAATATTTTAATTAGTGAAGCGCTGGGTTGTGTCGACCAGGTACGTTCGGGTAATACACAATATATTTCACCCGCGTTTAAAGCACTAACCAGGATCGTGGATCAAGGGGTAACGACACTTATTCGAGAACCAAAAAAAATATTAAAGTTTAATCTGATCGTAGATAAGACATTGAATGGAGTAATTAATTTATCGACACAAGTGGGATATAAGCGCCTAGAAAAACTGGGCTCACAAATTGATCCAGATACTGCAAATAGTTATATTGATCATTTCCTGATATTTTTAGAGGATGAAACAAAAATAGCATCATAATTGTTTTACAAATACTTAGGGAAATAAAACATGGAAAATTTTGACAATAAAATTGTCTGGATTACGGGTGCGTCATCTGGTCTAGGCAAAGCATTAGCGGCTGAATTTGCATTACAAGGTGCACAGATCGTGTTAAGTGCCCGCCGTTTTGATGAACTGGAAAACGTTCGTGTTGGCTTATTAAATCCAGAAAAACATGTTTCTATTGCAATGGATATCACGGATGAGTCACAAGTTTTACATGCATACGAACAGGTTCTCGCTGAGAAAGGTAGAATTGACTTGCTGATCAACAATGCAGGCTTAAGCCAGCGTGCACTGATATCTGAAACCTCGATGTTGACTGAACGTGCCATTATGGAAGTGGATTATTTTTCTCAAGTCTTTTTAACTAAAACAGTTTTACCTACATTTTTAAAACAAAAAACAGGTCGAATTGTTTTTGTTTCAAGTGTTGCAGGGCTACTGGGGACACAATATCGTGCATCTTATTCAGCAGCAAAAGCTGCTATCCATTTATGGGCAAATAGTTTACGTGCAGAAGTTGCCAATGATGGAGTAAATGTTTCGGTCATTTTCCCAGGTTTTGTGAAAACAAATGTCTCGATCAATGCTCTAAATGGTGAAGGAAAAGCACAAGGTTTTGATAATGAAGCGACAGCAAATGGTCTGGAAGCAGGTGATTTTGCAAAACGGGCAGTAAAAGCACTTGCAAATGGCGAAGAGTTTATTGTGATCGGTGGTAAAAAAGAAAAAATGGGCGTTATGATGTCCCGAGTTTCACCAAGTACCCTGTATAAAATGATTCGTAAGATGAAAGTAAAATAATTGGTAGATTATAAAACGAGAAAATGATTAATCATTTTCTCGGTCATTTTTATTTAGGATAAATAGCTGTTCCATAGGCAAAGACTTCAACCATTCCACCTTGCATACCCAAAGAGGTCGTGCTTAAACGAAGTCCCATGATTTCGGTTGCTCCCATCGTTTTAGCCTGTTGTTTTAATCGGACAATGGCTTCCCTACGGGCTCTTTCCACAACACTTTCATAACTGCTTAATCGCCCGCCAAAGAAGTTATGAATACTTGCCAGAATATATTTAAAATAATCATGTGAAATGACAACATTACTGTAAATCAGTTGACCTTGAAGTTCAGAGGTTTCAAACTTGTTGGTATCAATTTTGATATCAGTTAGCTGTTGTTCATTTTCTGCCAATGTTTTGAAGTGACGCTGTTCAGTATTACGTCCAAAGAACCAGCCAATTACAAATAGAATGACAAATATTCCAATCTTAAAGATAATTGCATCCATAATTTGCATTAACCTTGTGTTTTAAACGGATCAGTAAGTTGGGGGGCGTTGGCTTGAACAACAACTGCCGTACCATAAACAAACAGTTCAGATGCACCTTCTGCAATATTTGATGTTGAAAAACGAATACCAACAATTGCATTCGCACCTAAGCCCTGAGCCTTTTCGATCATACGCTGCATAGCTTCCTGACGGGATTCTTCAAGTAATTCCGTATAGCCTTTTAATTCACCGCCAACGATGTTTTTAAGGCTTGCCATCAAGTCCCGTCCAACATGTTTACTACGTACAGTACTGCCGTAAACAACGTCAAGTTGACGAATAATTTTATGACCAGGAAGTGTTTCAAGGTTACTCAGCTGCATGTTTTTCAATGATCTTCATGTAAATGTTGTCTTTAAGATAGGAAAAATCAGCTGATAGATCAATATAAACAATCAATAAAAAACCCGCCTAAGCGGGTTTTAAATATTTTGACTTTACTGCTGAGGTTGTTGCGCACGTTGCTGTGAGCTTTGACCTTTATGATATTTCATATCTGCAGTTGAGGCAGGGTAGACTTTTGAGTCAGAGGTGTTTGCTTTCACACCGCCACCAAGTGCTTTATAAAGTTCTACTTGGTTATTCAGATTTGCCTGTTCAAGAAGTAGTAAACCTTGTTCAGCAGAATAAGAAGAGCGTTGTGCATCCAACACGGTTAAATAGTTATCAATACCGGCACGGAAGCGTGCGTTTGATAATTTATAAGCAGTGTTAGTTGCATCAACTAAACGACGTTGTGCTGATAAGCGATCACCAATATTGTTACGTGTTGCCAATGCATCATTTACATCACGGAAAGCAGACTGGATTGATTTCTCATAGTTTGCTAAAGCGATCTTCTGATCAGTTTCAGAAATTTTGACATTTGCGCGACGGGTTCCCCAGTCAAAAATAGGTACATCAAGACTAGGTCCGACAGACCACAAGAATGAACCTGATTTAAACAAGTCACTCAAATCACGCGATGCATAACCGAGGTTACCCGTTAGACTAATGGTAGGGAACAACTGAGCTTTTGCTACACCAATATTCGCACCAGCAGCAGAAAGTTGATATTCAGCTGTTTTTACATCTGGACGGTTATTTAACAAGTCACTTGGCAAACCAGAAGCCAATACATTTTGATTGGTAATACTTGATACACGCTGGTTTGGTAACAGGTTGTTTGGTACTGGTGAACCAACAAGCAAGTTCAATAAGTTTTGAGCCTGGGCGATTTGGGTTTTGTAGTTTGCAACATCATTACGTGCTGTCTCAACCGAAATCTGTGCTTGACGAACAGTCAGTTCATTATCAATACCAACATCAAAACGTTTTTTATTCAGATTGTAAGCATCAAGTTGTGACTTTAGTGTCTGTTCTGCGAGCTTTAATTGGGCATTTGCAAATGCATAATTTAACCAAGCCTCAGTCACTTGACCAACCAAGCTGATTTGAGTTGAATCACGTGAAGCTTGAGTTGCCAGATAATTGTCTAAAGCATTGTCTTTTAGGCTACGGACACGGCCCCAGAAATCGAGCTCGTAAGCTGTTACACCCAGACCAACCTGATAAGTTGAATATGGGTTATTCGGGTTGACAGTTGGACTAACCTGACGGGCAACACTACCACTTGCACCAATAGTCGGTAACTGATTATTTTCAGTAATTTGATATTGTTGCTGAGCTTTTTGGATGTTTAAAGCAGAAACACGTAAATCACGGTTATTTTCAAGAGCCAAGTCAAGTACTTGTAAAAGACGAGGATCAGAGAAAAAGTCTTTATAACCTTGTTCTGCAATCGAAGTTCCAGAAGCATTTGCTGCATAGCTGTTAGGAATGTCAGCCTTTACAACCGGCTCCGGACCACGCATGCTTTGGCAGGCAGCCAAAGCAAGCGCAAGTGCAGATACCGCAATGCTACGACCTGTAATAGACCATATATTTTGCATCACGAAGTTTGCTCCTGATTATTTTGATTCTTAGGTTTGTATTTGAATATGGTACGAATCCATACAAAGAATACAGGAATAAAGAAGATACCTAAGAGTGTTGAAGTTAAGACACCACCGATAACACCAATACCTACCGAGTTCTGGCTACCAGCACCAGCACCTGAAGAAATAGCCATAGGTAATACACCTAGACCAAATGCCAATGTTGTCATAATGATTGGGCGTAAACGAAGTTTCGCAGCATGCATTGTTGCTTCGAAAAGTTCTTCACCTTGTTCCTGCAGATCTTTTGCAAATTCAACAATCAAAATTGCGTTCTTCGCAGAGAGACCGATTACGGCAATCATTGCAACTTTAAAGTAAATATTATTGGAAAGGTTCGGGTTATTTAAGATCATCATTCCAAAGTAAGTCAGGAGAACTGCGCCTAACAAACCTAGTGGTACTACGAGCATGACCGAAACAGGGATAGACCAGCTTTCATAAAGTGCTGCCAAACATAGGAATACAATCAGCAACGACATGATATAAATAGCGGCACCTTGTTGACCAGCTTCTTGTTCCTCTAATGATAGACCAGTCCATTCGTAACTGAAACCAGGCAATCCCATAGACGGAAGTTTTTGCATGATTTCTTCCATGGCAAGCATTGCATCACCAGAACTTGCACCAGCACCAGTTGCACCCTGAATGTTCATGGATGAAATACCATTATAACGTTCCAAACGAGGTGAACCATAAGTCCACTTACCAGATGCAAATGCAGAGAATGGAACCATTGTGCCTTTGTTATTACGAACGTACCATTTATTTAGGTCTTCAGGCATCATGCGGGATACTGAATCGCTTTGTAGATAAACTTTCTTGATACGACCACGGTCAATAAAGTCATTTATATACAAGCCACCCCAAGCAATACTCATCGTACTATTGATGTCTGCAATACTGACGCCCATTGCACCAGCAGCAGCCTGATCAATTGTGATCTTGTATTGAGGCGTATCTTCCATACCATTCGGACGTACACCTGAGAGACGTTTGTCCTGAGAAGCCATTCCTAAAATGGCATTACGTGCGGCAAGAAGTTTTTCATGACCCTGACCATCATTGTCCTTCAGCATGAAATCGAAGCCTTGACTGACCCCTAGCTCAGGCATTGCAGGAAGCTGTAATGGATAGATCATGCTGGCATCTTTAACTATGCCGTTTAGAGCCATGGCACGCTGAACGATGTTCCCAATTTTTGCATCAGCAGTTGTACGTTCTTTCCAGTCTTTCAAACGAACGAATGCGATACCTTGGTTTTGTCCCATACCTGTGAACGAGAATCCTGAAACCGTAAATACAGACTCAACGGTATCTTTCTCTTTTTGTTCAAAGTAATTGGTGATCGAATCCATCGTTTTGTTAGTACGTTCAAGTGATGCATTCGGTGGTAGTTGTACCAGTGTAAACAATACACCCTGGTCTTCATCTGGTAAGAATGAAGTTGGCATAATTTTCAGAACACCAAGTAAAACCACGATCACGATACCATAAATTACCCCTGAGAATAATTTGTGGTGAGTCATTCGGTTTACACCGTTCTGATATTTTTGTGATGTTTTTTCGAATTTATCGTTAAACCATCTAAAGAAACGGGCAAAAATGCCATTACTTGGTTTTTTGTTTGGATCATGCTGTTTCAATAACGTTGCACACAGGGCAGGCGTAAATGTCAAGGCAATGAATAGTGATAGAACCATCGCGGTTACAAGTGTTACCGAGAACTGACGATAAATCACCCCGGTAGTTCCACCAAAGAAAGCCATTGGCACGAATACGGCACTCAGAACACTGGTAATACCTACTAATGCGCCAGAGATTTGATCCATCGACTTTTCAGTAGCACTCACAGGGTCTGAATGTTCTTCATCCATAATCCGTTCGACGTTCTCAACTACAACAATCGCGTCATCGACCAGAAGACCGATAGCAAGTACCATGGCAAACATGGTTAATGTGTTGATGGAGAAACCAAACATATTAATTACGGCAAATGTACCAAGTACAACCACAGGTACAGCCATTGTTGGAATAATGGTTGCACGCCAGTTCTGCAAGAACAAGAACATGACTAGGAATACAAGGAAGATCGCTTCAATTAATGTATGAACAACGTTCTCGATAGACAACTTAACGAATGGCGTACTATCAAATGCTACTTCATCTTTTAATCCAGCAGGGTAGCTAGGACGAAGTTTTTCTAAAGCTGCTTCAACATTTTTTGCTGTATCTAATGCGTTGGCACCAGTTGAAAGACGGATCGCAATACCACCAGCAGGATGCCCATTATATTTGGAATCAAATTGATAGTTATCTGAACCTAACTCAACGCGTGCAACATCGCGAATTCGTACCTGTGCACCCTCATTAGAGTTCTTCAGGAAGATATTCTCAAACTCTTCTGGTGTCTGTAACAGGCTTTGAGCATTAACAGTTGCATTAAGAACCTGACCATCAACAGATGGAGCACCACCCAACTGACCAACAGCAACCTGAGCATTTTGTGCCTGGATAGCGGCTGATACATCAGCGGGGGTTAGGTTGTAGGTATTAAGTTTGGCAGGATCAAGCCAGATACGCATTGCATACTGACCACCAAATACCTGAATTTCACCAACACCAGAAACACGGCTAAGAGGATCTTTAATATTGGCATTCAGATAATCGGTAATATCACCTTTAGTCATGGAGTCATTTGGAGAATAAAAGGCAACAACTTGTAAGAAGCTTGCACCTGATTTCTTAATTGTGACACCCTGACGTTGTACATCATTTGGTAATGATGCCATTGCAGTTTGCAGTTTGTTCTGAACCTGAACCTGTGCAATATCGGCATCAACACCTTGGTTAAAGTTGACATCAATTGCAGCCATACCGTTCGAAGAGCTTTGTGAACTGATATAACGTAAACCATCCAGACCATTCATTTGCTGCTCAATGACCTGAGTCACTGTATTTTCAACAGTATCAGCAGATGCACCTGGATAAGTCGCAGAAATAGAAATTTTTGGTGGAGCAATTGTTGGAAATTGGGAAATAGGCATGTTTGTCAGCGAGAGTATCCCCGCCAACATAATGACTAAAGCAATCACCCATGCAAAGATGGGGCGATGAATAAAAAAGTGAGCCATTCAGTCTACCCCTTATGCATGTGAAGTAGCTTTTTGTTCAGTTTGAGGTTTTGCATTCTGAGTAGGTTGGGCACCATTACCTTGAGCAGCTGGTTTTGCACCTTCTTGTGGTGCAGCAGCTTTCGGTTGGTAAGGTTTTGCACTAACTTGCTGACCTGGTTTGATTTTGGCAATACCATCAACAATTACTTTGTCGCCAGGATTTAAACCTTTTGTCACGATCCAGTTCTGACCTTGAGTACCAACGGTTTCGATATCGCGGCTTTCAGCCAAACCTTTTGCATTTACAACCATTGCAGATGCTTGACCAGTTGGAGAACGGGTCACACCAATTTGTGGCACAAGATATGCGTTAGGTATAACACCTTGTACGATCTGGGCTGTTGCATACATGCCAGGAAGTAACAAATGGTTTGGATTGGTAAATACAGCACGTAAGGTAATAGTACCTGTGTCCTGATTTACACTGGCATCAGAAAATGCAAGATTACCTTCAATTGGATAATAGCTACCATCATCCAGTTTTAAACGGACTTTAGTGTTGTTGCTACGATCAATATTACCTTTACTTAACTGTTGGCGTAAGCGGAGTAATTCTGCGCTAGACTGATTAATGTCTACATAGATCGGATCCAATTGTTGAACAGTTACGAGTGGATCAGCCTGACTTGCAGTAACCAATGCACCAGCTGTAAAGTTGGAACGACCTGATTGGCCAGAAATAGGTGCACGAACAGTAGAATAACCCAAGTTAATTTGTGCATTTTTTACTGCAGCCTGTGCAGAAGCAACCATTGCTTCGCCTTGTTTAACTTGTGCAACTAGATCGTCATATTCTTGTTTAGAAACTGCATTAATCCCAATAAGTTGACGATAACGATTCGTCTTCACTTTTAGTGCATTCAGGTTTGCTTGTTGATTTAATAAATCCGCTTTAGCACTATCGAGATTGGCATTGTTCGTTCTAGGATCAATTTCATACAACGGTTGACCTTCACGTACAAAACTTCCTTCTGTAAACAAACGTTTTAAAATAACACCATTTGTTTGTGGGCGAACTTCAGAAACTTGGAAAGCTGAAGTACGACCAGAAAGTTCGACTGTCTGTTCAACACTTTGCGGTTGAGCAACAATGACACCAACTTCTGTAGGTGGCATTTTTTGAGCATCAGCAGCTTGCTGTGCATCCTTCGGATCTTTGCTACAACCAACAAGTGCGATACTTGTTGCTAATGCGCAAGCAGTAAGGGCAGGAGCCCAAAGCTTTGCCGACATCATTATTCCACCTCGTTTAGATTTCTATCTAAAAATAATTGTTTTTGCCAAACTTACGGTGCGATATCCATAATCGAAGAGTCGCAATCCAGATAAGGCCAATACTCCAGCCAGCAAGTACATCAGTCGGAAAATGAGCACCAAGATAGACTCTTGAAACCCCCATACTCAACCACCATATACTTACTAGTAATATAATCATTTTAGCCTTGCGATGTTTATAAAATATAAATATCACCAAGCATGCAACTGTCATCGCATAAATGCTGTGAGCACTAGGAAATGATGCACCATAAACCTTAACCATCTGATACATGGTTTCTGGTCGAGGTCGGTTAACTAAAAATTTTAGTATCCAACCAATAGTAGCACTGCCTATTATTCCAGCACTTATAAAGAGAATATTTACATACTTTTTATACCAAGCTTGGTGTAAACACCAGATTGTTAAGATTAACAATGTGCCTGGCAACCCTCCGAGAGTAGATAAACCCATAGCAATTAGATTTATAAACTCACTCCTATGAATGCTTAACCAGTTAACAGAACTAAAATCTAATTGATGTATATAAGGAACAAATAACCCGAAGCTACTTATCCCGATTCCTATACAGCCTAAGAGTATTAGTAGGTAAAGCATAGGGAAGACCCTGTATTTAATCACACCTAAGATTAAATTCTGTGCTAAAGTGTACTTGTCAGTACACTTTTTTTCAAGTCACTATAAAAGAACAATTAATAGTAATTAGATTTTGAACAAAATTTAATATTTTGCACATAATCATAACAAATTTGATTAATGTCTCATTTTTTGTTGAGTGTGTTCATTTTCTTCTATTTCCACAGGTTGCTTTGGTGGCCAGAAAAAATCCAGAGGTCTAGTAAAGAAATGCGTCATAACTAGTTTGGCCAAAGGCTTCCATTGTTCAAAACGGACTTGACGTGCCCGTAATGCAACAATAACAGTGAGTGAAAAACTGACAAAAAGGTTGGTGAGACCAATTAATAAAACGCCAAGGAAAGAAATAATAATTAATCCAATATCAGGAGAATTTGTGCACATTAAACCTTGAATAAAATTGGCAGAAGCAAAGGCAATATGACGAATATCTAAAGGTAAACCTAAAATAAAACCTAAAGTTCCCATACTTCCAAGCATAATACCGAATAGAAAATTACCTGCTAAAGCTCCCAGGTTGCGTTCAATATAATTGGCAAATTTATTCAGACGCTCTTGCCCCATCAAAAGTTTAAGTCGGGCATGCGCTTTTAAGCGAGGACCTATCTTACGGTATACTGCCATGTTATCGAAATATCCGGCAATCAGGCCAGATAAAAATAGACAGACACCAGCGATAGCTGCATGAGGAACAGCCAAGGAGGTGAATGGATTTAAACTGTGAAGGAGAGCATCCGCTTTCATGTGATTTAACAGTGGTTCATCCATAATACTTTGCCAAAGAAAAGTAATCAGTGCTGCTATTGGTATGGCTATGGAAATATTACCAAGGATCGCAATAAATTGAGTACGGATAATATTCACAATCAAAGATGCCAGCTCTGCGATTTGAGCGTTCTTGGAGCCTTTTCTATGTTGAACCGTTGCCGCCAGTGCGGCAGCAGTCATGGCAGGTTGTTTGGTTGCAACGGTAAAGTGTAAAACATGAATGAGCATGAAGCCCAAAGAGTAGTTCATGCTATAGATAAAAGCATGCATGAGTGGAGCCAGAACCAATCGTGCTGCCAAAATCTTTAAACTCGCCATAATGGCGATAATGACACCAGCTCCAGCAGCAGCTTTGTACATACCGAAAAAACCTTGTTTATCAGTACTTACATAATGTTCACCAGTCTTGCTGGCATTTTCAGTAACCTGCAGGGCAATCAATTCGCTATTGGCACTTAATAGGGCACGGACACTATTTTCACTCGAATGGGCGCTGACCAAATCTGTCAAAAGCTCAGCCATTGCCTGATAACGTAATTCATTTTCCTCAACGAGAATATTCAGCAATAGTTCAATACGATCTAAGCATTGTTCAAGCAATGATAGTAAATAGGTCAGACTTAGACTGACCCCGATACGTTTAACAGCTCGTCTGGTCTTTAATACTAACTCACGGCATTGCTCAATCATCACTAAAGCTTGATCAGCATCCAGGATGTGAGTAGTGGTGGTGTTTTTTAAATCATCTTGATGTGATTTTTTATAATTTTCAATAAATTCAACAATTTCACGGTTTTGTACTAAAAAGGGTGATTCATATTCAGTGACTTCAGGTTGAGCATTAATAAATTCTGGATATAGGCCAATACCACTGATACGATAGGATAAAACCGTGATGGCTTTAACCATTTCCTGCTTAATACCAAATTTTGCCTGCTGAAAATTTTGTCCCTGATGAAGTAAGGCAAATAACTGAGACCAGTCTTCATTTGCAATATTTTCTAACCAGTATTTGTCGGTTTTATCAAAGAAAACGCGACCGACTAAATCTTTTAATTCAGTGTGATCATTAAGTAAAGGTAAAAAATGAGCACCTAAGCGTTGTCCTAGTTGATTCCAGAAACCATCCAGAGACAAGATACCACTATCTGCATATAAGGTTGCCTGCTTATAATGATTCATTAATTTAAGCACATAGCCCTGAAAATGATAAGCAGCCGTAGGGGTCAGCAATAAGGCTTGAATTAACGCCTGGATTTTTTGTTGAATTTCGTTGCTATTTCTACTATCAACAGGTCTGATACGTTTGACCAGTTCAATTAATATTGTGGGATCAGGAATAACTTGTGGATGTTCAAGTTGTTCCTGCATTTTTGTAAAAAGATCATGAAAATTTATATGCATAGGCAAGGATACAGGATTATTGAATTCGATTTAAAGCAAGTTGGGCTAAATTGTATAAAGCTTGGCGATATTCACTTTCAGGTAAATCATTGAGTGCGTTCAGTGCAGTTTCAGTTTCTTCTTTCGCACGTTGACGGCAATAATCTAGTGCACCAGAGCTTTGTACAATCTGAATCACACGATCAAGCTCAGAAGTACCACCAGTTGCAATACTACGGCGAATGACTTGATGCTCTTCACCAACAGTCTTTTGTAAAGCAGAGATTAAAGGTAAAGTCGGTTTACCTTCCATTAAATCATCACCAATATTTTTACCTAATGTTTCAGCATCAGATGTATAGTCTAAAATATCATCAATAATCTGGAATGCATTACCAAAGTGACCTGCATAAACCCTGAGGGGTTCACGATATTGTTCCTTGCCTGCCAAAATAGCAGCACCTTCAGTAGCAAGTTCAAATAAACGAGAAGTTTTTCCGTGAATAATACTTAGATAGGTTGCTTCATCGGTATCAGGCTGATGTTGAGCCTGAAGTTGTAGAACCTCACCTTCCGCAATTTCACAAGTGCCTGTAGAAAAATCCTTGAGTAGAACCATATTGTTTAAATCAACAAGTAGGTCAAATGCACGAGAGATGAGGAAGTCACCAACTAAAACAGCAGTTTGATTGTTCCAGGTTGCATTTGCAGTTGGTTTGCCCCGACGTAAACCGGACTCATCTACGACATCATCATGTACTAAAGTTGCAGTATGTAACATCTCGATAATTGCTGCGAGTTTTTGAGCCTGTTCCAGATCAGTTTCACCACATGCTCGTGCAGCGAGAAGACACATAATAGGGCGCATACGTTTACCACCAGCTTCAACGACGTGTTTGCTGACTGACATAACAAGTGCAACCTTAGAGCTAATCCCTTCATTAATCAGTTTGTCCATCGCAGCAAAGTCAGTGGCAACAGGAGCTAAAATATCTTGCTTAAAATCGATGGTCATGTGATGGGAGTCCTCTGCAAATGCGAATTAGTACGCTAGTGTAACAATTAACATTATGTTTTGTAGCTTTATAAAACAATCATCTGACGAATATATAACGATATGTCCTTTTTCTATCCGAGATTGTTATAAAACATAGCGTATTCTACTTCAATTGTTTTGTGGCAATATATTAACGGATTGTATGCAAAAATCTATCGCGATATAAAGAGATGTAGTTTAAATAATTATTAAATTCAGTGATTAAGTTTGCTGTAATGTATTATTTATCGCATGATTTTGAATCTAACTCAAAAAATAAGCAAAATGACTTGTTGTTTAAGCAATTATCACTTAAAATCTTTGCCCTTGTATAACCCCAGTGGCGTTCGTCTTAAGATCGATATATCCCTTTATCGGCACGGCGACACGGGCAAGTGGAGTACGTTATGTACGCAGTAATCCAAAGCGGTGGTAAACAGCACCGTGTTGTTGAGGGTGAAACCCTTAAAGTAGAATTATTGAAAGCTGAAACTGGCGCAACTATTACATTTGATGATGTATTAATGGTTGTAAATGGTGACAACATTCAAATCGGTGCTCCAGTTGTTGCTGGCGCAAAAGTAACTGCAGAAGTGGTTGGTCATGGTCGTCACGACAAAATCCGTATTGTTAAGATGCGTCGTCGTAAACATTACCGTAAACAACAAGGTCACCGTCAATGGTTCACTGAGTTGAAAATTACTGGTATCGCAGGCTAATCACGAGGAGTAAGAGACATGGCTCACAAAAAAGCCGGTGGTTCGACACGTAACGGTCGTGATTCAAACCCAAAAATGTTAGGTGTTAAAGTTTACGGCGGTCAAGCTGTAGTTGCAGGTAACATCATCGTTCGTCAACGTGGTACTGAGTTCCATGCTGGTGCAAACGTAGGTATGGGGCGTGACCATACATTATTTGCTACTGCTGATGGCGTAGTAAAATTTGAAGTGAAAGGTCAATTTGGCCGTCGCTATGTAACTGTTGAAACTGCATAAGTTTCAATCGTTATAAAAAACCCACAGTTTTGTGGGTTTTTTTAGTTGCTGTATTTCTATTTTCTTCATCATGATGGACAAAAGCCAACATTTTCTATCATAACAATACAAAAAATCTTATTTTCTCAATTATTCGTTATTAAATTTAGTTTAAGATAAATTCCTTAATAAATTGCATACTTGCAAAATCTATAAGGTGATAAATATGACTATGCTTCGTAAAACGATGGGTGCAATCACAATCAGTGCAGCAATGCTAGCACCTGCAATGAGCACAACTGTTTTTGCGGCAACTGCGGCATCGGAGCAAACGGCAACGTCTAATTTGGTTAGACAATTAAGTGGTATAAAAAGTTTATCGGCAAACTTTGAACAAACAACAAAGTTAACCAGTGGTAAAGCACCTCAGAAAAAGGGATTAACTGCTCAACATATGAATCAGACCTTTAAAGGTGAGATGAAAGTTGCGCGTCCTGGTAAATTTTATTGGCAAACAACTTCACCAGCAAAACAAACAATCGTTACTTCTGGTAAAACTGTCTGGATTTACGATCCTGATTTAGGACAAGCTGTGCGTCAGAGTCTGGATGAACAGGTTGCCAATACGCCTGCATTATTGTTGTCAGGCAATACGCAGCAGATTATGAAAACTTACCGTATTACTCAACCAGATGCAGGCAAAACCTATTATACACTTTATCCAAAAGACAAAGATGGCGCATTCCAGAGTTTAACCATTAGCTTTGGAGCGAATAAAGCGCCGAGCTTAATGATCTTGCAAGATTCACTAGGTCAAACGACTTATGTCCGATTTAATAATGTTAAAGTAAATCCATCAATTCCAGCTTCAATATTCAATTTTGTACCACCGAAAGGTACTGATATTATCGATCAATAATCACTGATGTTAAAAAAAGCAACCTTAATGGTTGCTTTTTTATTCGATTGAAACAACAAATTTTTTATTTAGAGATAATAATTAAACTTAAGGAAAGAGAGAGTCTTGGTAAATAAAGAGTGAACGATAAATTTATATATTGAATAAAGAGTTTTGAAATATTTGATAGTGATACTGAACTGGAAGAAAGTTATTTTAGAGGTGGAAGTTAAGGAAAACAGGGTGGTGTGCGATATATTTGAGGTAATATGTTGAATATATTAATATTTTTGTTTGGATTGTTTCTGATATTAAGTTGGCTATTTTATAGGCTTTAGATACATATTCTTAATATAATTAAATAACATAGCTTTGTATAGTTGTCGTTGAGTGAAAAAGAACTGCAACAGGTTTATAGAGATGACAAGTCAAATCAAACTACAATGGTTATGGGCTATTCCATTTTGTACGGCAGCACTTTTGATGGGCGGATGTCAGGAAAAACCTAAAGCGCATACGGATGAAACACAAAAGACATCAACAGCCAAACAAAGTGATGAACCGGTTTCTGTAATTCAAGGTAAAGTACAGCGTATTAAACTGGATAAAAATCAATTCTGCGATGATCAGGGATGCACGCAATATGATCTGCAAACAGTGAAAACCAATGTGCCGTGGATAGATAATTATTTCTTGGAACGTATCAGGAAAGCTGTACCTAATGCATTTACAGCAGAAACCAAGGATGTGAAAGTTGATACTCATCAGCAAGGGGTTAATCAAAGTTCTATCTATGTGCGTTATATATCGCAAAATAATAATTTAGCAACTTTTGCTATTCAAAGTTATGAATATGCCGCTGGAGCAGCGCATGGGATGCACCATCAAGAGTTTGTAACCTTTGATTTGACTACACATAAACGATTAGCTTTGAGTGATATCTTAAAACCTAATGTAGAGGCACAGTTGGTACAGCAGCTGTATGAAGCAAACTCATTATGGTTAGAACAGCATAGTATTACCCCAGATAAACTGCAATTAAGTGATAATTACTATTATGGTGTAAATGGGGTTGTTTTTGTCTATCCATTATATGAATTGGCTTCTTATGCAGAAGGTATGCCTGAACTAAAATTACCTTATAGTTCAGCCAAAGATCTAATCAAACCAGAATATTTACCTGGCCTGCCACAATACGCATCGCAATAATTGAGTTATATTTTGACTTCTTTGCAGTCTTCTTATACGAATCATCATCTGAATAAGCTCTGTCACTGTATTTTTTGCGGTGAAGAGCTTACACTATAGTCAGTTTTTTACATGATAAAAGATTGGCTATGATCGACCCGAAATTACTCAGAAATAATATTGAGGCTGTAAATTTAGCCTTGGCAAAACGTGGTGTTCAACTGAATGTAGATGAGTGGGCATCATTAGAAGCTCGCCGCAAAGAAATTCAGTCCAAAACTGAAAATTTGCAGGCTGAGCGTAATTCGGGCGCAAAACAAGTAGGTCAAATTAAAAAAGCAGGTGGTGATGCGTCAGAAATCATGGCACGCATGGCTGCTATTGGTGATGAAATTAAAGCTGCCGAAGCTGAGCTCGCAGACCTGCAAGCTGAAATCGAAGCAAAATCTTTATCTATTCCGAATTTACCACATGAATCAGTACCTGAAGGTAAAGATGAAAGTGATAATGTGGAAATATTGAGATGGGGTACACCTCGCCAGTTTGATTTTGAAATCAAGGATCATACAGATCTTGGTGAAATGATGGGTGGTCTTGAGTTCGAAACAGCAACAAAGCTTACAGGCACACGTTTTAGCGTATTGAAAGGTCCACTTGCCCGTCTACAACGTGCACTTACTCAGTTTATGCTCGATACCCATACGCTTAAAAATGGTTATACCGAAGCATATGTACCTTATTTAGTGAATGCTGACTCACTACGTGGTACAGGGCAACTTCCTAAATTTGAAGAAGATTTGTTCAAGCTTCAAGGCGAAAAGGAATATTATTTGATTCCTACAGCTGAAGTTCCTGTAACTAACTTTGTTCGTGATGAAATTATTGATGCAGAGCGTTTACCTCTTAAGTATGCTGCACATACGCCATGTTTCCGTAGTGAAGCAGGTTCTTATGGGCGTGATACACGTGGTTTGATCCGTCAGCATCAGTTTGACAAAGTTGAAATGGTTCAGATTGTGAAAGCTGAAGACTCTATGGATGCTTTAGAAGCATTAACAGGTCATGCGGAAGGTATTTTACAGGCACTTGGTCTGCCTTATCGCAAGATTGTACTTTGTGGTGGGGATATGGGCTTTGGTGCTTGTAAAACTTATGATCTGGAAGTTTGGGTTCCAAGCCAAAATACTTATCGTGAAATTTCATCTTGCTCAAATATGTGGGACTTTCAGGCTCGTCGTATGAAAGCACGTTATCGTGTTGATCAAAAGAAAACTGAGCTTGTTCATACATTAAATGGCTCAGGCTTGGCTGTAGGTCGTACATTGCTTGCCGTGATGGAAAATTATCAGCGTGCGG
This sequence comes from Acinetobacter stercoris, assembly GCF_900323515.1. Taxonomy (GTDB): domain Bacteria; phylum Pseudomonadota; class Gammaproteobacteria; order Pseudomonadales; family Moraxellaceae; genus Acinetobacter; species Acinetobacter stercoris. The sequence goes on from NZ_OOGT01000014.1 coordinate 20,441, forward strand.
ATGGTTCGATAGAAGTTCCAGAAGTTTTACGTCCATATATGGGCGGTGCAACTTATATTGATTAATCAATCCATATAAGTTTTGCTTGTTTTAATGATCAGATAAAGCACGAGGTCATCCGTGGATATATTTCCAATTTCCTTGAAGTTACAGGGAGAGTTTTGTCTGATTGTCGGCGGTGGGCATATTGCTTATCGCAAAGCAGTTTTACTTGCTCAAGCGGGTGCAATCATTGATGTGATTGCACCTGAAATTGAAAGTGCATTATTAGAAGTTATTCAAAAGAGCCAAGGTGAATATTTCCAGTCCTCCTTTGGTCATCATATAGAACTTCAAAAATATCGCTTGGTGATTGCTGCAACCAATTCAAAAATAGTAAATCAGCAGGTATTTAATGCCTGCGAGGAAATAAAAGTTTTAGTCAATAGTGTGGATGATCCTCCACATTGCCGTTTTATGGTTCCAGCGATTATTGATCGTTCGCCGTTGGTAGTATCTATTGCTACAAATGGTGCATCTCCTGTTTTATCTCGACAGCTACGTACTCAACTTGAAAGTTTGATTCCTCATGCGATGGGAAGACTTGCAGATTTTTCAGGGAAATGGCGTAAAACTGTTAAAGATAAAATTTCTAATCCCGATGAGCGTCGTATTTTTTGGGAAGATTTGTATGCTAGTCCATTAAAAGAGCTGGTTTTTAATGACAATCTTGAAGAAGCAGATCAGTTAATTACACAGGCTTTAAATAAATGGGTAAAACCTAAAGGCGAAGTATATCTGGTTGGAGCAGGGCCAGGTGACCCAGAGCTACTGACCTTGAAAGCTTTGCGCTTGATGCAACAAGCAGATGTGGTGATTTATGATCGGTTAGTGTCTGAACCGATTTTAAACTTATGCCGTCGAGATGCAACAAAGGTTTATGTTGGTAAAGCTCGTTCTAATCACAGTGTTCCACAAGAAGGCATAAATGCATTATTGGTGAAATATGCCAGTGAGGGTAAACGGGTCTGTCGTTTAAAAGGTGGTGATCCGTTTATTTTTGGACGTGGTGGTGAGGAAATTCAGGAGCTTTTTGCGGCAGGTATCACTTTTCAGGTTGTACCAGGTATTACAGCTGCTTCTGGTTGTTCTGCTTATGCAGGTATTCCATTAACTCATCGTGATTATGCACAAAGTGTCCGTTTTCTGACAGGGCATTTAAAAGAAGGCTCACCTGAGTTACCTTGGGATGAATTAGTTTATGAGCACCAGACACTTGTACTGTATATGGGGTTGATGGGCCTTGAGACGATTTGTAAAAAGCTGGTTGCACATGGTCAACGTGCAGATATGCCTGTAGCACTCATTTCTAAAGGTACAACGCCAGAGCAAAAGGTCGTTGTTGGAACTTTAGCAGATATCGCTTCTAAAGTTGCAGAACATCAAATTCATGCACCAACCTTAACGATCATTGGTGAAGTGGTGAAATTACGTGAACAACTGCAATGGCATGAGCGAGGATAAGAAAAACAACGTTTTTCCCGAGCGCAAGGCGAAGGCTGTGCCTGAGTAAGAGGATAAGAAAAACAATGTTTTCCCGAGCACAAGGCTAAGGCTATGCCCTGAGTAAGAGGATAAGAAAAACAACGTTTTTCTGAGTGAGATCAATATTATACCTGAGTACGAGGGCAAGTGACGATAAGGTATTGTCCTAAGCCCGAGTAATAAATTGAAGTATATAAGTGAGTAATTAAGTGATTCATGTTGTTTTATATGAGCCAGAAATTCCGAGTAATACTGGTAATATTATTCGTTTGTGTGCAAATACAGGTGCACAATTGCATTTAATTAAACCACTTGGTTTTGAGCTGGATGATAAAAAGTTAAAACGTGCTGGCTTGGATTATCATGAGTGGGCACATATGCAAGTCTGGGAAAATATCGAGGAATGCTTAGCTTTTTTACAAGTAAAAGGTATTGAAAAAGATGCTATATATCCTTTAACCACAAAGGGTTCTGAAACTCCGCATACCTCAAATTTGAACCGTCCAGTTGCTCTATTGATGGGACCGGAAACTCGTGGTTTACCTGAACATGTTCGTATGATGTTTACAAAAGAGCATTGGATTCGTTTACCTATGGCACCTTCATCTCGTAGTTTAAATTTATCTAATGCAACAGCAGTCATTTTATATGAAGCATGGCGCCAACAAGGCTTTAAAGAGTTAAAATGAAATTTGCCATAAAGATTGTTGCTATTAATTATAAATTTTAAAAATGTCCCTAATCCTACTGAAAAGAGTGATTAGGGAAGATTTATTATTGATAAATGATCATTAGATATTTCTGAATAGGCTGGCAATAATCTGCATGTTACGTGTTATTTAGGAAGTTTTAACAGAAGCATCATACTTTTGTTGTGCTTCTAAAACATATTGCATATTACTCTCAGCCCAAATTTTAAATTGATAAGCAGTCTGAGCGAGTTCTTTGCCTAATATTGTGAGTGAATATTCAACTTTAATTGGTCGTGTATCGAGTAAATGTCTTTGTATAAAACCATCTCTTTCTAACATTTTTAATTTTTGTGACAGAACTTTTGGGGAAATCCCAATAATATTTTTACGTAACAAATTAAAATGTAATGGCTCAATTTTTAATGTATCCAGGATAAAAAGAACCCATTTATCAGCCATATTTTCAAAAAATAAACGTGAGGGACAGTTAGGATGGTAGACATTAAAATCAGGACAATTGTTCATATTTGTAACCATTACATGATTTATGCATTTTATCACAATAGTTACCTCTAGGTAACTAATTGACACTTAGTATCTAAAATATATTATTAGATCATCTTAAATATTTGTGAATGAAACAATGTCTAAAATAGCTGTGGTTTATTATTCAGGGTATGGTCATACAAAAGTGATAGCTGAAACTTTTGCCGATGAAGTTGATGCCCAACTGGTAGAAATTAACCAAGAGGGAGAGATTAGTGAGGGTGATTGGGAAATATTAAATATTTCTGATGCAATTGTATTCGGTGCGCCAACATATATGGGGGGAACACCTTGGCAGTTTAAAAAATTTGCTGATGCAACTTCAAAAATCTGGTTTACACGTGGTTGGGAAGATAAAGTCTTTGCTGGATTTACCAATAGCGCGAGCTTAAATGGCGATAAGCAGGTAACGTTGATTGGATTGCAAACACTTGCATCCCAACATGGAGGAATCTGGATTAGTCTTGGCTTGGCTCCATCAAATACTAAAGCAGCCACTCGTCAGGATGTTAATAACCTGGGTGGTTCTGTTGGTTTGCTGGTTCAATCTCCCTCTGATGCTAGTGCTGATGAGATTCCATCAGGTGATCTGGATACAGCAAAAAGATTTGCAAGACGTATTAAGCAAATTACGGATAAATTTGTTGGTTCATAGATCAGAATTACTGTCTGATCTTATAATTAAAAAAAGGCGCATGAAGCGCCTTTTTAAATTATTGGGTAATCCGGTTACTCATGTTCATTATGTTGTGGTGCAGGATAACGGAAGCCTCGTGTTTTATATGCAAGATAACCAACACCAATTGCAGCCCAGATCAAACCGATTTTAAGTGCAAGTTGATCAATTTCGAGCCACATCATAAATACGCTGGCAAAGCCAAGTACAGGGATAATGATGTAGTTAATGATATCTTTCATATTCTTGCTACGGCCATCACGTAGAGCATAACGAGAAATAACGGAAAAATTTACAAAACTGAAAGCTGTGAGAGCACCGAAACTGATCAGGTTTGCGATATGTTCAAAATCAAGGAAACCGGCACTAAGGGCAACAACACCAACAATGATAATGTTGTATGTCGGTGTATAAAGTTTTGGACTAATATGACCAAAGATTTTCTTATTAATAACACCATCACGTCCCATCACATACATTAGGCGAGATACACCTGCATGTGCTGAAATACCAGAAGCCATAACAGTTACAATTGCGAAGTACAAAATCACTGTCTGGAAGGTAATACCACCAATCGCGAGCAAGATTTCTGGCTGTGTTTCATCAATCTTTTTAAAGTATTGAACTGGATCACTCGGAAAATATACCTGCATAAAGTAAGTACTGATAATAAAGATGATCCCGGCAATTAATGCTGTTAGAAAAATTGCACGAGGTAGAACCCGTTCGGTATCTTTAGTTTCTTCTGCAAGTGATGATAGGGCATCAAAGCCTGTGAATGAGAAACATAAAATAGTTGCACCAGTAATTAATGCGCCAATAGATGTCATCTCATTCCAGAATGGTGCGATACTCCAAAGCTGATATTGAGATTGATCCAGACTTCCGTCAGCATTAATTCCCTGACTAAGCAATAAATACACTTTATAAGTGAAGTAGAAAATAACACCAATCTGGACAAAGACAATAGTACTGTTAAATCGTGCGACAAAGCGGGCACCGAACAGATTGATGACCGTCATTAACAGGGTTAATCCAATCACCCAGAACCAGTTATTTACATCTGGGAAAAGTGCACGTAAGTAAATATCGGCAAGAATGATATTCACTAGAGGTGACAATAAATAATCCAACCATGAAGACCAACCCACCATAAAACCGACATTTGGATGAATTGATTTTTGTGCATAGGTATATGCAGAACCAGCTGATGGATAGCGCTTAATCATGTGCCCATAGCTAATGGACGTTAGCAAGATTGCGATTAAGGCAAAAATATAAGATGTTGGTACATGCCCATGACTGTCTTGAGATACTAATCCGAAAGTATCAAAAACTGTCATTGGTTGAATATATGCTAAACCTATAATGATGATGTGCCAAAGCACAAGATTTTTTTGCAGTTTAGCCGCAGGTTGAGTCCCAGTTTGAGTTGTCAACGGCGTATCCTCATAATCGTTGATCAAGGATCAGTCATGTCTGTTAAGGATCGTTTGAGACGAACGATCCCCCCATTGATTAAAACAAAGTGCGCCAATCTATCCTAAATTGATACTATTTGTCAGTAACTTTGTTAATTTTTTTAGCAGAAATCGAGCCAGTTTGCTTAAATTTAATTCAGTTTGAATTCTGCATGATAAAAGCCTGATGTTTAAAAAAACATCAGGCCTTATTGGGTTGCTATATTCGCTTATTTTTCAGCAATTACCAAGCTTTTTCTAAGATAGATTTTAAATCTTTTAATGTAGCTTCTTTAGGATTATAGATAATCGAGCCATCATTTAACGCTTTTTCTGCTACTTCATCTAATTGTTCTTTAGTTACTTTACCAGTTTCACTTAAAGTACGAGGAAGCTTGGTTAGCGAAAATAAACGGTCACGCATAGCAAGCAGAGTTGAAATCGCTTTGTCTGCACGTTGATCAGCTGGAGTTTGTGCATAAATATCAGGACCAACTAAAGGAAATAATAAATCTGCAATTTTGTTGCCATTTACTTCCTTGTTGTATTCGAGAACATATGGCAAGAATAAGTTCATGCATAAACCATGCGGAAGATGAGCAACAGCACCAAGTGCATGACCTAATGAATGCACTAAACCGACCATAGAATTAGAAAAAGCAACACCAGCCATGGTTGATGCTTGGGCAAGTTCTAAACGGCCTTCAGCATCAGTTAGGTTTTCCAGGACGTTAAAAAGGTTATCTGAAATTTTCTTGATTGCTGCTGTTGCATAAGCGTCACTCATTGGATTTGCAGCTAAGCATGTATATGCTTCAACAGCATGTGTCATTGCATCCATTGCTGTCATTGCTGTTAAGTGAGGAGGCAATGTTTGAGTCATGCGTGGATCTAGAATTGCAGCATGTGGCATCAAGTAGTTAGATGCAAAAGCCATTTTGACTTGCTTTTGTGTATCAGAAACCACAGCGACCATAGTAACTTCCGAACCTGTTCCTGATGTTGTCGGAATCACAAAAAAAGGTTTTAGCGGTCGAGGCAGATTATGCGCTCCAGAATATTTAAGCAGGTCATCACCACCTTCTGTTACTAAGATATTGGTTGCTTTAGAGGTATCAATAACAGAGCCGCCACCGACAGCAATAATCGCATCACAGTTATTTGTACGATAAGCTTCAGCTGCAGCTCGAACAGTTTCCAGACTCGAATCAGGTGGAACATCATCAAAGATATGCGCCAAAACGACATCAGTACCTTCAAATGCTGCTTCAATTGGCTTTAATAGACCATTATTACGTACACCTTTGTCTGTAATAATCATTGGACGCTTAGAGCCAAGTGAAGCAAGCTCAAAAGGAATGTGTTCTAAAGCTGCATGGCCTGCAATGACTTTAACTGGACAAAAAAACTCATAATACGATTTAGCCATGACTTAAGCACTCCTTGTAAAATAGGATTGGGCAACTTTTAGATAGATATTGGCTGCGCCAGATAGTTTTTCTTTTAGATTGAGTTCATTTGGATATTGTTTCACTGCCAATTCAGCAATAACCTTTGGAAGAATGAGTGATTCCATTTTATTTAGGCAGCGCACTAGTCGTATAGCATAGCTCAAGTCACCATCTGCAACCATGCGATCATTGGCAAATGCTTGAGCTGTACTTTCTTGAAAAGAAAAAACCAGAAATGCGTGGTGCATGTGCTTAAACATAATGGTTAAATCTGGCTTGGCAGAAGGTGATTTGATTAATGTTAGTTGCTGTTGATCATTTACCTGAGCGACAAATGCTGGACCATAGGGAAATACAGTCATAGATAAGGTAAACCCAACAGGGAATTTTGATACCTCATATTTAACTTCATCATCGACCTGGCTTGCCATAACCAGCCCCCTGCCAATAACATCCATCATGAGTTTGACATAGGCTTGTTCAAAGGCGGGCTTAACTGATTGAGTTGAAATCACGCGCTATACCTTTTATTCAAATTTATTTATGTTTAGAGTAATTACTCTAATTTGTTTTGCTGTAAATGAAAAGCCCTTTATTGTGGAATGACTTGTACGTCACTAAAGTAACCACTATTTGTAAAATGATCAATCACATCGGTACATAGTTGATTAAAATCAGGATAATTTTTGACTAGATCACAAATTCTAATCATTTCCAGACCTGCATAACCACATGGATTGATTGTATGAAAACCGAACAAGTCGCAATCGATATTCAATGCTAAACCGTGATAGCTACGACCTTTCCGAATTTTAAAACCCAATGAGCCGATTTTTCGCTCTGTGACATAAACACCTGGTGCATCGGGCTTGGCATAAGCATCAATACCATATTTTTTTAACAGTGAAATCATGAGATTTTCAGCATAGGACACCAGTGTTCTGACATTCCAGCCAAGTCTGTTGAGGTCAAACATGAAATAAATCACCAATTGCCCTGGACCATGCCAAGTTACTTGACCACCACGATCACTTTGTACAATGGGTATATCACTTTGAATCAAAATATGTTCAGGTTTACCTGCTTGCCCCTGGGTGAGGACCGGAGGGTGTTGTAGTAGCCAAAGTTGATCAGGTGTATCTTGATCACGCTGTTCTGTAAATGATTTCATTTCAACAAAACGATCTTGATAAGGGGTTAAGCTTTCATATTTACGGATTATGAGTGTCGGTTTTAGAACAGCATCGTTCACTTAAAATGTGTCCTTGGCTTATTTGCATGTATTGGATAGATTATAAAGAATTTACGACAGGATAGGGCGAGGGAATATCGTTTTCATGGTTGAATCTATTTAGAAAAAATATAAATCATACAATTGTCCTTGTAACTGTTATGCTGAGCACAGCATTTTATCTTTAAAAAACAAATGTTAAAAAAGAATGTAAGTATTTATTATAAATGATAATTTTGTGCATTTATTACAAAAACAATTATTTAAAAGCTATAAGCAATGCGATTCTGAATATAAAGAAAAATCTAGCTTAAGTAATATTTATAAGTGGAGCAAAATATGACAACAAAACCTAAGTATATTATCCAAGTAGGTACAACAGCGGCACCAGATAGTGTTTTTATTCAGGTTACCAAAGATGGACCATATAAAGTATCAGGCGCTCCACAATTACTACAGGTTTTTATAGAACAAAACGAAACTGGTAATTCTGGTCGCTATGCTTCAGGTAAAACGTTTGAATCAAAAGATGAAATGTATTTATGTCGTTGTGGGCATAGTCATCATGCACCATTTTGTGATGGGTCACATTTAAAAAATGAAGTGCATTTAACAGAGAAGGCGAGTTTTGAACCTTTACTAGAAGGTTCTATGGAAATTGATGGTCCGAAACAAATTTTAACAGACAATGAGCATTACTGTGCATTTTCACGTTTTTGCGATAATGGTAATCAAGTGTGGAATGAAGTACAAATGCGTGGTGAGTCACATGAAAAACTGACAGAATTTATGGTGCATGCCTGTGCAGGAGGCAGATTGCTGGTATTTGATCGGGAAACTCAACAACCGATAGAACATGCTGAAAATGCTGGAATATATGCAATAGAAGATCCCGCAATTGGTTGTAGTGGACCACTTATGGTACGTGGTGGTATTCGTGTTGAAAGTGCAAATGGTGAATCTTACGAGATTCGAAATCGGCAGGCACTTTGTCGTTGTGGCGAATCGTCAAATAAACCATTTTGTGATGGGACACATGCTTCAGTGAAATACCATGATGGTATTGAATGAATACTCTTATATGTAATTAAATAATATAAAGTTTTACTATTTTTAGGTCTTGTTATAGCAATAAAAAAACACGCCTTAGGGCGTGTTTTTTTACTACAGTGCAGTACGTATATGTTCGCAAGCAGCAAGATCAGCATAAAGCGCATGAACTTGCTCAAGCTCATCAAAACGTAGCTGTGCAGTCAAAGAATGATACTTACCAGTACGTGAAGGCTGTATTTTTATGGTAGTTTCATCAAAATCTGGGAAATGTTTTACCAAAATTTCGACTACAGCACCACGTAGTTCCTCTCCAGCATTACCAATAAGTTTGATTGGATAATCCATTGGAAATACCCAAAGATCTTCGCGTAATTCACGAGATGGTGTGCGGTCTAACATGATTCACCTCAATTGATTGAAAACGCCCGCATCAATTTGCAGGCGTTTATAGCTCTAATCAATAAATGGGGATAACTTCTAAAAATTCAAGTTATCCTGTGATTGATTAGTCATTTTCCAGGAATGAACGTAAGTGTTCAGAACGGGAAGGATGACGAAGTTTACGTAAGGCTTTTGCTTCAATCTGACGAATACGTTCACGTGTTACATCAAATTGCTTACCAACTTCCTCTAAAGTATGGTCTGTTGGCATATCGATACCAAAACGCATTTTCAATACTTTTGCTTCACGCTCAGTTAAATTTTCAAGAACTTCGCGTGTTGCTTCTTTTAAGCCTTCTGAAGTTGCAGCATCAATAGGAGATGTGATGTTGCCATCTTCAATAAAGTCCCCAAGATGTGAATCTTCATCATCACCAATAGGCGTTTCCATAGAAATCGGTTCTTTGGCAATTTTTAGGACTTTACGAACTTTAACTTCATCCATCTCTAAACGTTCACCTAATTCTTCAGGAGTAGGTTCACGTCCCATTTCCTGAAGAAGCTGGCGAGATACACGGTTGATCTTGTTAATGGTTTCGATCATGTGTACTGGAATACGAATCGTACGTGCCTGATCGGCAATAGAGCGGGTAATCGCCTGACGAATCCACCAGGTCGCGTAGGTTGAGAATTTGTAACCACGACGGTATTCAAATTTGTCTACAGCTTTCATCAAACCGATATTACCTTCCTGAATCAAGTCCAGGAATTGAAGTCCACGGTTAGTGTATTTTTTCGCAATTGAGATAACCAGACGTAAGTTGGCTTCAACCATTTCTTTTTTCGCGCGACGAGCTTTGGCTTCACCAATGGCCATGCGTTTAGAAATGTCTTTAATCTCTTTTACATTGAGATCAAGTTCTTTTTCGATATCAGCAATCTTTTGCTGGAATGCGAGTACATCAGGGCGAACTTTTTCTAGGTAATTTTTGATTTCAGCAGGTGCTTTTGCAATCTGTTCATCCAACCAAGCCGGATTGGATTCCTGACCTGGGAAGCTTGTACGGAATTGGGTACGATCCATACGACCACGACGAACAGCATAGCGCATGACTTCACGTTCTGAAGTACGGATCTGGTCATGTGTACCACGAATCATTTCAGAAATGATATCAAATAAACGAGGTGTAAATTTGAACATCATAAATACAGTTGCAAGGTCTTCAAGAACCTGTTTACCTTCTGCACTGTTACGACCGTGTTTTGCAAGAGTATCTTTTGCGGCTACCCATGCAGCCTCTAACTCTGCAAAACGGGCTTTGGCAATTTCAGGATCAGGTCCAGAATCACCTTCAGAATCATCATCGCTTTCAGATTCTTCTTCTTCATCGTCATCATCAAGTTTAACGTCTTTTGTCGGTTTGCTTGATGCTTCTTCTTCATCTTCTAGGTCTTCAGATTCATCTTCTAAAACTTCTGGAATATCATCATCAGTTTCAGGGTCAAGATAACCTGAAAGAATGTCTGCTAAACGGCGTTCGCCATTTTCATAATCTTTGTATTCTTGTAAAACGACCTCAACAGCATTCGGCCAATAGGCAATTGAATGCAATACATCACGGATCCCCTCTTCGATACGTTTAGCGATACTGATTTCGCCTTCACGTGTCAAAAGTTCAACAGTACCCATTTCACGCATATACATACGTACAGGGTCAGTTGTACGACCAGGTTCATTTTCTACCGATGCAAGTACTGCAGCTGCTTCTTCTTCTGCAACTTCGTCAGTTGTGTCATTGCTACCTTCGAACATTGCATCATCAGATTCAGGCGCACGTTCGTGCACAGGAATACCAACGTCTTGAAGCATCTGAATAATATCTTCAATCTGTTCGCTTTCTGTAATTGAGTCTGGGAGATGATCGTTAACCTCAGCGTAGGTTAAGTAACCTTGTTCTTTGCCTCGGCTAATAAGAGCCGCTACTTGGGAAGTAGGGGAATGCATATCGCTCATCTTTGCTCTCTTCTCGTTGAATCTGTGGCAGTGAAAAACCGTGCATGATAGCACAATTTAAAAAAATAGTCGTTGAATTGATCAGTCAATTCCGTTTGAAAAAGTTTCTTTGATTGAACAACTTTTCTTAAGTATTGGGTCAATATCGTTATTTTCAAGAGCTACTCTGAATTTTTCACCTGAATTAATGGGTATCAAACTTGTTAAACATCATTGGATTTAGTTTTTGACTGCTAAATTTTATAATGTTCATCTTTATCGTATTGAAACACAATGCATGCTAAGCATAAATGAAATTGTAACAAGCCTGAAAGATATTTTCGCATAATGCATAATTTTTATTCGAAAAAAAAGTAAAAAAACGCAAACAAAAGCAAAATAATCAAATAAAACTTGACAAGTGTTTGGAAGACAGATAAATAGCGCCTAGACCCATTCACATTTTTTCATTATGAGGTAGTTTTAGTGTCTTCTACAGATTTTGAACTAGATGATAGCTACGGTGATGATGATGTTAATTTTGATGAGTCATCAAGCAAAATTAGCGCAAAAGAATCTTTAGAAAAACGTCGTTTAATTGACGATTTACTTGCTCAACGTCGTCTTGAAAGAGAATTAAAAGACTTTGATTATGATTTTGATGACGATGATTTAGACGATGAAGACGAATAAAATTACGTTATATCTAAAGGGTAGTGTTATGCTACATACGAATTTTTAGTAAATATTGGATTCATGATGAGTGCTTTAGATTTAGACCAGCTGAGTGACTATCTAGATGGCGACCAAAACGAGTATGGTCTAGATTTCGCAGCTACACATGGTTTTTTATGTGCCATTGCTGTTGGACCTCAATTTGACCGTTGGTTAGATGAACTTTTTGAAGGTAACCAGAACAAAGCACCTAAAGAAATTGTAGAACAAATCAAGCTTTGGCTGAATGATATTCGCCAAAATTTGGCAAATGAAGAAGGAATAGAGTTTCCTTTTGAAATAGAAGAAGCTGATGTAGATTCAAGCCTTGGGGACTGGAGCGTTGGTTTTGTTGATGCAATGTTCCTGAATGAAGAAGCATGGTTTACACCAGAATTTGAAGATCAACTGGTTGATTTAACCTTGCCAATTATGGTGTTTAGCGGTATTGATGAGGAAGATCCTCAAATGGAATCTTTCCGTCGTAATGGTCAGCTGATGGATGAGCTTGCTGAAGAAATACCAGATAATTTAAATGAGCTGTACCTCATGTATCACACACCAAACTAATTTTTGCATTTTTAAGATGTTTTAAAACTCATGTGTTTTCACATGAGTTTTTTTATGAGTTAAAACTTATTTTAATTTCTGGAAGCATTGATTGGCATACCAGCTATAAGCTAAATAAAATACGCCGCCATGAATAATCACGATGAACAGCATAATAATAGCAGAACCCGCCAGACCTGTTTTTTCTGCTATTTCAAGTAGATGGTCTGATGCAGGATTTGTAACGATATAAAAGAATAATAATAAACAGGCAATTACCAATGCCGTTGCAGTACTGCCCCAGACCAATTGTATTTTTTCATCATGGCTTGGTAAGCGTAGTTCTTTTTTTACAAAGTGTGAGGCAGTTAAAAAAGCAGCTGCAAGCAAAATAGGTAGTGTCGTAATAAAACCTAAATTCAAGATGCTTAAAAGTAAGCCAAGTAGGACGAGAGCAATACTGTAAATTGCTGCGAAATAAAGAAAATAATGTTTCATTTTGACCCCAAAAAATACTTTATCACATCAGGGGATATCGACATTTCAGAACAGAAATACGTTGTCAGCTAAAATTAAGTTAACTAGACGTAAAACTTAGAGAATAGTGAGAATATTTTAAGTTTTACAGCAAAGCTTAGGATAATTTTAGTTAGCCTTGAATGAATTCAAACTACTGTTGTGTATGAGGTACAAGGTGAAGCAAGGCAAGATTACTTTGGATCTACTCTTTGTTTTGCGAAACACCAGTTTACTCATTACCTGGATGACTAATATAATCCATTTCGTATAAGCTAAAAACAATCTATGTCTCAATCACTCTAAAATGTCAATGAATCCTAAATATTAACGTGATTTATTTTTAAACTTACGATAAAGATAACAAATTATAAAGATTACAGCCAGCGTGATAATGACTAAACTTAAATGGCTAATGATTTTATCCATTAATATCTTATTTTGTCCAAAATAGTAACCAATACATGCCAAGAAAGTTGTCCAAATGATCGTTCCAAGAGCACTATAAAACATGAATTTCCAAAAAGGCATACGGCTCATACCGGCAGGAATACTGATAAGTGAGCGAACAGCAGGAATCATTCTGCCGAAAAAAACAATACGATGCCCGTATTTTTCAAAAAATACTAAAGCTTTCTGAATATCTTTTTGTTGAATAAAAATATATTTTCCGTAACGATCAACATATTTAAAAATACTATCATGACTGAATTGATAGCCGATCCAGTAAAGTAAGGCTGCTGCAATTAATGAACCAGAACTTCCAGCTAAAATAACCCCATATAATGTAAGTTGTCCTTGTGATGCAGAAAATCCTGCAGACGGCATAATAATTTCAGACGGGATAGGCGGGAAAACATTATCAAGAAACATGAGCAAAAGAATACCAAAGTATCCAAGCTGTTCCATGATTTGTATAATCCAGTTCGACATAAAATAGAATAATGCTGTGTATTGTATTTATATATTATGTTC
>NZ_OOGT01000339.1 GCF_900323515.1 Acinetobacter stercoris
CATTAATTATGTGGTTAGTAATTTGTTTTTTTAATTATTATTTTTATATAGATGATTTGATTTATAGGTTTATTTTGGAAGTATTAGTGGGGATAATAACATATATATTACTTTATTCATTGATGAATAAAAGTATCGTTTTCCCCTTACTAAGAATACTAAAAGTGAGATTGTAAAAATGAAATTTTGTGTAGTTGGTACAGGTTATGTTGGTCTATCAAATGCAATGTTGTTTTCAAAGCAGCATAAGGTGATAGCATTGGATATTGATCAACAAAAAGTTGAAAAACTTAATCAAAACATTTCTCCGATTCAAGATCAATTAATTCAAGAATATTTGCTTAATAATCCCAACTTTCAAGCGACTTTGGATAAACATACAGCTTATGTAGATGCAGATGTTATTATCATAGCAACACCCACAAATTATAATGAAGATACCAACTATTTTGATACAGGCTCAATTGAAGTTGTATTGGATGAATTAAATAGGCTAGATAGCAAGTCAATCATTGTAATAAAATCAACAATACCTGTTGGTTTTACTGAGCGTATGAAGTCCAACTTTCCTAAGCTAAAAATTATCTTTTCACCAGAGTTTTTGAGAGAAGGCAAAGCACTTTATGATAATTTATACCCTTCCCGCATTGTTATCGGTGATACATCTGAAAATGGACGGTTAATAGGTCAACTATTTTCAGAGGCTTGTTTAAAACCAAAAGTTGATGTTTTATATATGGATGCAACAGAAGCTGAAGCTGTTAAGTTGTTTTCCAACACGTATCTTGCTATGCGTGTAGCCTATTTTAATGAGCTAGATACTTATTGTGCGACTCGAGGACTTAACTCCAAAAACATCATACAGGCTGTAGGGCTTGATCCTCGAATAGGTGCTCATTATAACAACCCATCCTTTGGTTATGGTGGATATTGTTTACCAAAAGATACTAAACAGTTATTGGCAAATTATAAAGATGTACCACAAAATTTGATTGAAGCCATTATTCATTCTAATACGACACGTAAGGATTTTATAGCAGATCAAATTTTGTTAAAAAAACCACAAGTGGTGGGGATCTATCGTCTAGTTATGAAACAGGGTTCGGATAACTTTAGGCAATCTGCTATCCAAGGTGTGATGAAGCGTTTAAAAGCAAAGGGTATCGAAATTGTTGTTTATGAGCCAGGTCTTAAAGAATCAACATTCTTTAATTCCCGAGTATTGTCAGACTTTAATGAGTTTAAACGGGTATCAGATGTAATCATTGCAAATCGTATGGTCCGAGAGCTTGAAGATATAATAGATAATGTTTACACCCGTGATCTTTTTGGGGATAATTGATGTTAAGATTTATTTGCAAAATAAAGATATTTTTAGTCAGTTTAATTCTGTAAATTTAATTGAAATTGTTGAATATTAAAGTTTTAACCTCTTCTATTTATGTAACAAAGATTGGACTGATTATGGATGTTAATAAACCATTAGTAAGTATATATATACCTACTTTTAATAGATTAGAATTATTGAAAAGAGCAGTAGAATCTGTTCGTAATCAGTCCTATAGCAATTTGGAAATTTTAATTGTGGATGATTGCTCGACTGATGGAACACAAGAGTATTTGTCACAAATTTCTAAAACTGATACTAGGATACGTTATTTTTTTAAACAAAAAAATAGTGGGGCATGCGTTAGTCGGAATATCGCTATCAATAATGCAAAGGGAATATTCATAACAGGATTAGATGATGATGATTATTTCTTGCCTCAAAGAATTGAAAGATTTGTAAATAACTGGAAAGATTCGGATACGAATGTCGTATTTCTTTATAGTAGTAATATTACTAAGATGAAAGAAGGAGTTAGACAGTTATCTAAATTCAAATTATTTTTTTTAAAAAAAATAATTACATCAAAAGATTTGAGAATTGCAAATTATCCAGGAAATCNGATATTTACTAAAACTAAAACAATTAAACAAATTGGAGGTTTTGACCGCGACATGCCTGCTTGGCAAGATATGGAAACATGGTATCGTTTGTTGAAAGAAACTAATGGTGTTGGTAAGTATTTAGCTAATCCTACTTATGTGTGTGATATATCTCATGATCATGAAAGAATAACAAACTTAGATAAGCATATATTGGCAAGAAAAGCT
>NZ_OOGT01000346.1 GCF_900323515.1 Acinetobacter stercoris
ACTTAAATATATAATATTTTCATACTCCACTTAGAGCTGCCAGAATGTCAAAAATAATGTCAGTATTCAAAATTTTNTTAATTATTTTTAGTTCTATTTGGGTATGTCTATTTATCTGGGTTCAAGAACCATACAATTTTTTTGTTACCTTGATACTTATCCTATTATGGATAAGCCTTGCAACATTTTGTATTTATCACCAAAAATACAAATACTTACGCTTTTTTTATAGCGTTTTAACCATCACGATATTCGTTATTTTCTTTTCTCTAACACCACAAAATGATCGTGATTGGGATCCAGAAGTAAAAAGAATTGCATCATATCGGTTCATTGATCATCAAATCGAAATTCAAAACATACGGAATTTTATCTGGAAAAATCCTCAGGAATACATTACCCAGTGGGACACCCGACGTTACGATATTGAAAAAATTCAAAGTATGGATCTGGTTTTATCCTATTTTATGAAAGGACCTGTCGCCCATGCTTTTGTTACATTTGGATTTGAAGATGGGCAGCATCTTTCATTTTCGCTTGAAGTTCGTAAAGAGATGCATGAAAGCTTTTCAGTTATTGGTGGTTTTTTCCGTCAATATGAACTTGCTCTTGTGGTCGGAGATGAAAATGATCTCATCTATACACGCAGTAATATTCGTGGTGAAAAAGTATATATTTATCCTATTAACATGCAAAAAATTGAAATCCAAAAACTCTTTTTAATCTATCTAGATAAAGCAGATCAACTCAGCCAACATCCTCGATGGTACAATACATTAATCAGTAACTGCACCACTATCATTTTTGATCTGGTTGAGCGTGTACTAGGAACAGGCTCTGTGCCTCGTGATTACCGTGTATTACTTCCTGGTCTGTTGCCAGAATATTTATATGATAAAAATCAGCTTGACCGAAAATATACTTTGGAGCAGTGGCAAAAGATGGCTTTTGTTAATAGTAAAACTGATCAACTTAAAGAAGATCCGGATCAGACCAGAATCGATTTTTCCAAACTTATCCGAGAAGGATTACCTGCTAAAAAACAAGTACCATCATCATAATGTTCAGGTTCCCATGAAAGATTTATATTTGTCATATGAATTCTACATTTTTCATATAGTCTTTTGCCTGGTGATTAGGCACTATAAATATATTGTTTTTTATGAGATTTATAATGAAAACCTGGCTTGCCCTTCTCTCTCTGAGTCTTTTTACGTTTAGCTTTGCACATGCAGATGTAAAGACAGTACAAAACAACTTAAAAAAGAATTTTCCAGATATTCCCGTAAACTCTGTCGTTGCTTCTCCTGTCAAAGATATTTATGAAGTTTATATGGGCGGACGTGTAGTTTATACCAACGATGATGCTCAATTATTTTTTGTAGGTAACCTGATTGATTTAAAAAATCAGAAAAATTTGACTGAAGAACGCATACAAGTTTTAAATAAAATTGACATATCTAAACTTCCATTAGATAAAGCAATCAAGCATGTCAAAGGTAATGGCAGTCGTGTTCTTTATATTTTCTCTGATCCCGATTGCCCATATTGTCAACGTTTAGAACAAGAATTAACTAAAATCGATAATGTAACGATCTATCTGTTCTTGTATCCAATTACATCATTACATCCAAATGCAGCAAAAATCTCAGAACAGATTTGGTGTTCAAAGGACCAATACGCTGCTTGGGAAAATTATGTTTTAAATAAAAAAATGCCTGCAAAAGCTGTACAGTGCAAGACTCCGATTCAAGAGGTTCAAAAACTTGCTACCACGTTAGAAATTAGTGGGACACCAACATTTTTCCTTAAAGATGGTAGCCGAGTCTCTGGAGCACGCAGTTCAGAAGAAATCGAGACATTGCTTAAAAATACAAAATAGGTAGAATTATTGTGAAGATCTGTTTTTATTTGCAGATCTTCACATTTATTTTATAAAAGCCTTATACAATTGACGAAGTATAAAAATTGTTCATTATATGGGAATCTTTTTATTTTCCTCAAAAT
>NZ_OOGT01000176.1 GCF_900323515.1 Acinetobacter stercoris
ATATATAATGTAAGGAATACCAGTGTCTGATTATTTTAAGACTTGATTATTTNTATTAATAAAAAGTATGATAAAAATATTAGTAATTAGTTTAAATAATTATTATTGAAACGTATTTATGGAGTTAGTATGATGCCCGATATTAGTAATCTTTCTGTTGAAGAATTAAAACGCTTAACTGCTGAAGCTGAAGCATTAATTGAATCTAAAAAAGATCAAGAGTTAGAAGAAGCTTATAATTCAATTATTGAAATTGCGGATAAAGTAGGTTTAAGTTTAGAGCAATTAATTGAATATGGCGCTCAAAAACGTAAAAAAACAACACGCAAAGCTGTAGAGCCACGTTATCGTAATAAAAATGATCCATCTGAAACCTGGACAGGTCGTGGTAAGCAACCTCGCTGGTTGGTTGCAGAGCTTGAAAAAGGCGGTAGCCTAGAAGATTTTCTTATCTAATTTCATCTAACTGTCATTCATAGTTAGTAAAATTTGAGAAACCAAGCAGCAATGCTTGGTTTTTTTTATATCTGTGAATTGGAGATATGAAAAAAGTATGCATAATGTGTGAGAGGACATTATCTCGTACGGAATAATAAATGAAAGAATTGGTAATGGCTGGATGAACAAAAAAACTAAACAGTTGAAATGGTGGATCTTCGCCGTCATTGCATTTTTAATTTTTGTATTATTGCAAATTCCAGCAACTTGGTTGATTTCAAAATTTTATAAGGATAACCAGGTGCTACAAAATGTCAGTGGTAATATTTGGCAAGGACAGGCAGATTGGCATAAAGGTCAGTTACGAGGTTCTATTGCCTGGAAAACCAGACCACTTGATGTTGCTTTATTGCGTTTAGGTGCAGATGTAGAAATCCACAGCGGAGATACACAGCTCAAAGGTGTAATGGCATATGGTGTTGGGAAAAAAATTATTGCCCGAAAAATGACTGGGCAAGTCTCTCCCGAAACATTAAAAACAATGGTGGATTGGCAGTGGCCAAGCAATGCGATCCAATTGAGCAATATCCAGTTTGATTTTAAAAAAGAACAAGGGTTTACTAAGTCTGACGGAAAGTTGCATTGGGGTGGTGGTGAGCTTGTTTATACAATGGGGCAACGTCAGGACAGAATGAATGTTCCATCTTTAAATGGTGCTGTAAAAGATGAATCAGGAAAAATGAGCTTTGAAATTCTGGATCAGCGTAGCCAAAAAATGGCGAATCTGGTTTTAGATTCAGATCTCATGTTGGATGTTCAGTTAACACAGCGTTTTTTGATGAATGTGCCTTCTTATGATGGAAAAGCGGGGTTGGATACCTACGTACTTAGCTCAAGACAGCCACTTCTAAAGGGTGGTTTCTAATGATTAATATTAAAGAAAAATTATCAGATATCTCTTGGCAAAAACTAGATCGGGTTGCTCCTATTGTCCTGATTATCTTGATTTTAGCGTTATGCTGGAAGTTGGCTTCGATGTTTTGGTGGATTGTAGCTCCTCCTCAGGTCATGAAGTTTGATCAGGTTGCCTTAGGTTCACAGCAACCACAGGTCCCAAATATTTCATCATTCTCTCTATTTCAGGAGCAAGCTGCGACAGAGTCACAGGATGACAACATAAATTTTGCATTGCAAGGAGTTGTGGTTGCCTATCCAAGTCAAAATTCTTCCGCAGTCATAAAAGTGAATGAAACAGCTGATAATTATGTGATTGGGCAGAAACTTGACTCGACCTCATATCAGCTTGCGGAAGTATATTGGGATAAGGTGATCTTGAAGAATGATTCTGGTGCAACCAAAGAGCTTAAATTTGCCAAGCTAGAGACATTAAACCAGAATTTATCCCAGCCTGAGCAAACGAACCAGAGTAGTCCAAGTTCGGTACCGCCTGCATCAGCACCAGGCACGAGTTCTGACAAGAATGCATTGGGGCAGGCGATCCAGAAAATGCAACAAGATCGTGACCAATATCTAAAGAATATGGGTGTAAATACAGCTGGAGGTCAAGGATATGAAGTGACTGACAATACTCCTGCTGCATTGCGAAATAAATTGGGCTTGAGATCGGGTGATCGCATTATTTCTCTCAATGGACAGCCTGTCGGTCAAGGACAAACCGATGTGCAATTGTTAGAACAAGCGAAACGCGATGGAAAAGTGAAAATAGAAATTAAGCGTGGTGATCAGGTGATGACCATTCAGCAAAGTTTGTAAGTGATAAAAATCACGATAAGAGTTAGGAAATACAATAAATTATGGCTTTTTTGAATCATAGTCGTCCACTTTGGGCATTAGTTGCAGCGGCGCCGCTAGTGATGACGGTGAGTAGTGTGGCACACGCGCAAACATGGAAAATAAATTTGCGTGATGCTGATCTAACAGCCTTTATTAATGAAGTTGCGGATATTACAGGTAAAAATTTTGCAGTAGATCCTCGCGTGCGAGGTAATGTTACTGTTATTTCAAATAAGCCATTAAATAAAAATGAAGTTTACGATCTATTTTTAGGTGTGCTTAATGTCAATGGTGTTGTTGCCATCCCATCTGGTAATACAATCCGGCTGGTTCCTGACAGTAATGTGAAAAATGCTGGTGTACCATATGATTCAAGGCGTCGTGCATCGGGGGATCAGGTGGTTACACGGGTAATCTGGCTTGAAAATACTAATCCA
Organism: Acinetobacter stercoris; assembly: GCF_900323515.1. Taxonomy (GTDB): domain Bacteria; phylum Pseudomonadota; class Gammaproteobacteria; order Pseudomonadales; family Moraxellaceae; genus Acinetobacter; species Acinetobacter stercoris. The sequence goes on from NZ_OOGT01000176.1 coordinate 2,670, forward strand.
AATGATTTGATCCCTGCACTTCGCCCTTTGATGCCACAGTTTGCGCACATGGCTGCTGTACAGGGGACAAATGCGCTTATTGTTTCCGATCGTGCAGCAAATATTTATCAAATAGAAACCATAATTCGAAATCTGGATGGTACTGGGCAAAATGATATAGAGGCTGTACCTTTGCAAGCGAGTCAGGCAGAGGAAATTATCAAGCAGCTTGAGGCAATGAGTGCAACTGGAACATCAAAGGATTTGGCGGGATCACGTGTACGAATCATTGCTGACGTACGTACCAATCGAATATTAATCAAAGGTGATCCTGGTTCCCGTAAGAGGATTCGCAATACTATTGAAATGCTGGATGTACCATCTGCAGATCGTTTGGGTGGTTTAAAAGTGTATCGTCTGAAGTATGCTAGTGCGAAAAACTTGTCCCAGATTTTGCAAGGCTTGGTCACGGGGCAAGCTGTCAATTCAAATAATTCAAACAACTCAAATACAGACTCTTCGAATAGCAACTCGATTAATAACTTGATTAATAATAACTCTAGTTCTTCTAGCAATAGTGGAAATTCAAATATTTCAGCACCTTCGATTAATTTAAATAGCAACTCGAATAATTCTAATCAAAACAATATCAGCAGTTTTAATGGCAATGGTGTAAGTATTATTGCTGATGAAACGCAAAATTCTTTGGTTGTGAAAGCTGAGCCACAGTTGATGCGGGAAATTGATGCTGCGATACAACAGTTAGATACGCGTAGACAGCAGGTGTTGATTGAAGCTGCCATCATGGAAGTAACTGGAAGTGATGCGGATCAATTGGGGGTGCAATGGGCAATGGGGGATCTGAGCAGTGGTATCGGATTAGTCAATTTTTCCAATGTTGGAGCAGGACTTGCGAGCCTGGCTGCTGGTTATCTCTCTAACGGTGCATCTGGGTTGGCATCAGCACTTGGTGGTAATAAAAATGGCGTGGGAACCGTGATAGGGATTGGGGATTATAAAGAAGGGGCAGATGGCTCGCGTAAACTTTATGGAGCTTTGATTCAGGCTTTAAAAAGTAATCAAAAAACTAATCTATTGTCTACACCGTCGATTGTCACGATGGATAATGAAGAAGCTTATATTGTTGTTGGGCAGAACGTACCATTTATTACTGGTTCAGTGACATCAGGTGCAACAGGAGTAAACCCATATACAACTGTTGAACGTAAAGATGTTGGGGTAACTCTGAAGGTGGTTCCTCATATAGGTGAGGGTGGTTCGGTCCGTTTAGAAGTTCAGCAAGAAGTATCTGATGTTGAAGAAAGTAAAGGGCAGGCGACAGATCTGGTCACTAATAAACGTGCCATAAAAACTTCTGTCATAGCTGATCATGGGCAGACTGTTGTGTTGGGTGGATTGATGACAGACAATGCTAAATATGGTCGAGAATCTGTTCCATTTTTGGGAGCGATTCCAGGCTTGGGACGTTTGTTCAGGGCAGATAATCGTTCTGGGGAAAAGCGCAACTTATTGGTCTTTATACATCCTACTATTATCAGTAATGGTGATGATGCACGTCGTATTACACGTGGAAAATATGATCAAATTTATAGTTTACAGTTGGCATTTGATAAAGATGGAAGTTTTGCCAAGCTTCCTGAAAATGTAGATAATATTTATGAGCAACGTTTACCGATTACAGCTCCTATGAAAAAAGAACCTCCTGCTCAGAATTATCAAAGAGTACCATCTGGCGGTTCTTCAAAGGCAACGCCAGTTGCAACTGAGCCGCGTACACAAACTTATATCATTGAAAAGCCTGTCCAGTCGCAGCCTGTTGAACCAAAACAAGATGTACAACGAACAAGAAATACCGTGACAACAACTACGATTCGCAGTGCTAACTAGGCTAAGGTTCTGGTGGTTTTGATTTGTCATGTTATGATGATCAAAAACTTATAAAGAGAAATGTGTATATGACTTGGAAAATACAAGCAATTACGGGTGAAATGACAGGGCAGGAAATCGACATTAATCGTGATATGTTGATTGGCCGTAGTCAGGAAGCAGATATTGTTTTGCAGTCTGGTGAAATTTCTCGCCGTCATGCAGCATTTTTGCTAAAGGACAAGGCGCTATGGGTTCAGGATTTAGGTTCATCAAATGGAACATTTGTGAATGATCTACGTATTGATCATGAAACCCTGCTTAAAGAAAACGATATTGTTCAATTTGCAAGTTTGAAATTTTCTGTTTTGGAACCTGCTGCAATCAGAAAAATGGCTGAGAGTGATGTCCTAGAGACTGACACAAAGGAAAACCTTGCGTCAGAGACTCATTCTGATCTTGTATCAGCTAACCCGCCAATTGAACAGCCTATTGAGGCGATAGCAACAGCTGAGGTGAAATCACCAGTTGAAGATAAACAAGCTGCTGCTCAACAAATGAATGAGCAGGGGATGCCAAGTTTGTCTGAGCGCTCTAATGATGTCTCGGTTAGTGCAAATGGAATGCCACAAAATATTTCTGTTCCTAAGCCTGCTCCAATTCCTGAGGGGGTAGATGTACATGCCACTCCTGAACCAAAACCTGTTGTTATTCCTGAAACCAAAACAATGGTTGAACAAGAGAAAGAACAGCGTAAAAATGCTTCTGTTGGTTTAATGACGATTATTGTTTTGATCATTTTGGCAGTGATCGCCTGGCTGTTTTTTAAATAGCCCTTGTTGTATTTAAAATTAGGGCATGCAATCGCATGCCCTAATCATTTTTATGTTATATAAATGTGATGGGATAAAGCTTGAACCATTTGGTGAAATTGAGGCTTTATTGTGGTTTTATAATCTGTTTGAGTGTAAATCATGAGTGTTGCAAAGTTAGATCAGCGAGAACTTATTTTATTTGATTTGGATGGGACACTGGTTGATTCAGCTTTTGATTTATATCGGGCAATGAATTTGAGTCTAGAGCATTTAAATTTACCTTTAGTGACTGAAGAGCAAGTCCGAGTCTGGATTGGTAAAGGAACTTCATTATTTTGCAGTAGTACTTTGCAATATTTAAAAGGTGAAGTTGAACCACAATTACATCAGCAATTGCTCACAACCTTTTTGGAAATTTATAATGCTGATCCTTGTGTGGATACCAAACCATTTAAGGGGGTTTTACCTTTTTTGGATTGGGGGAAGCGAAATAACAAGAAATTGATCTGTGTAACCAATAAGCCTGAACAACCAGCAATCAAGATTCTACAAGAATTGGATATGGACCATTATTTTGTAGATATTATCGGAGGAGATCGTTTTACTACACGTAAGCCAGATCCAACCCAGTTAAATTACTGTGTTACACATTATAGTGTAACGCCTGAACAAACTTTGATGGTTGGTGATTCAAGTAACGACGTAGAAGCTGCCAAACGTGCTTATATTGATTGTATTGTAGTCAGCTATGGCTATAATCATGGGGAAGATATTCAACTGTGCCAACCACAACAGGTAGTTGATGATTTAAGAGAGTTACTTGATTAGATAACTCTCAATTAAGCTATTCAAATGAACGTAAAGGAAGTAGGAATGAATCAAGTGGTTATTTTTCGATGGCGAGCTTAAGCCAATTTATAAAACCTTAAGTCCATCGAAAATAGAGAAAATTCCTTATGACAAGTTTTACACAATTTGAACAACTTAAAACAGACGGTTATAACTTGATACCAGTATATCGCCAGAGACTTGCAGATACTGATACACCACTTTCAGTATTTGCCCGTTTGAAAGATCATCAACAAGCTTATCTGTTTGAATCTGTAGAGGGTGGTGAAAATTGGGCACGCTATTCAATTATTGGTCTGGGTGAATCTACAGTTTTTTCATGTAATGAAGGTATTCTAACTGTTCAGGACAGTAATGGTCTTATTACCAAGCAAGACTGTAGTGATCCATTTCAATATATTCGTGATTTCCAGTCACAATATAAAGTACCAAGCTCAAAAGAGTTACCAGAACTTCCGAGCTTTACGGGAGGGCTTGTAGGTTACTTTGGCTATGATTCCGTGCGCTATATCGAGCCACGTTTAAAAAATGTGCCTGAAGCTGATCCTGTGGGACTACCAGATTTATGGATGATGCTTTCAAAAACAGTCATTGTTTTTGATAATTTAAAAGATACATTATTTTTAATTGTGCATGCAGATGCCAGCGACGAAAATGCCTATAACAACGCACAAAAACAATTGGATGAATTGGAGGAGATTTTAGCGACTCCCATTAGTCTAAAAGCTCGGAAACATACAGCACCGCATTTTGAGTCCTTGACGGGGCATGACAGGTTTATTCAAACCGTAGATAAAGTGAAAGAGTACATTCGTGCAGGGGATGTGATGCAGGTTGTACCAGGTCATCGTATGGTGTCTGATTTTGACGGTGAACCTTTGCAGGTTTATCGTGCATTGCGTCATCTCAATCCATCACCTTATTTATTTTTGGTGCAGGGTCATACCTTGGGAGATCAAAAGCCGTTTTATGTGGTGGGTTCTTCTCCGGAAATTCTTTCACGTCTGGAAAACGGTGTTGCAACCGTTCGACCGTTAGCAGGGACACGCCCTCGCGGTAAAACCAAAGAAGAAGATTTGGCACTTGAAAAAGATTTGCTTTCTGATGAAAAAGAAATAGCAGAGCATCTTATGCTGATTGATCTTGGTCGGAATGATGTAGGGCGTGTATCAAAAGTTGGAAAAGTACAAGTGACCGATCAAATGGTCATCGAGCGTTATTCACATGTAATGCATATTGTTTCAAATGTACAAGGTGAAGTTCGGGATGATGTAGATGCACTAGATGTCTTTAAGGCAACTTTCCCTGCTGGAACACTGTCTGGTGCACCAAAAATACGGGCAATGGAAATTATTGATGAAGTTGAACCTGTCAAACGTGGAATTTTTGGTGGGGCAATCGGATATCTGGGGTGGCAGGGGGAAATGGATATGTCTATTGCAATCCGAACCTGTGTTATTCGTGAAAATAAAGTCTATGTGCAAGCAGGAGCGGGGTTGGTTGCTGACTCAAATCCAGAATCTGAGTGGAATGAAACGCAAATAAAAGCTCGCGCAGTGATCAAAGCGGTTGAATTATCGTCAAACGGTTTGATTTTATAAGTTTTTGGCAGTTTTTTTTAAAAAACTGCTTGCATGAGCTGAAAGTTTTGCTAAACTGCACACCGTTCCGATACGAAACGTACGAAACAAAAGAAACGCCGACATAGCTCAGTTGGTAGAGCAACTGACTTGTAATCAGTAGGTCCTCAGTTCGAATCCGAGTGTCGGCACCATCTTTAAGTTGGTCGTGTAGTAAAAAGAACAGCACTGAAAGTTAAGTGCGATATGGTGAGATTCCCGAGCGGTCAAAGGGAGCAGACTGTAACTCTGCCGCGTAAGCTTCGAAGGTTCGAATCCTTCTCTCACCACCATTAACTTCGAGTAGTGGTAAATGTACCAACATTGTGCGGGAGTAGCTCAGTTGGTAGAGCGGCAGCCTTCCAAGCTGCATGTCGCGAGTTCGATCCTCGTCTCCCGCTCCATCGAAGGATTATCGCTCTTATAGCTCAGTGGTAGAGCACTCCCTTGGTAAGGGAGAGGTCTCGAGTTCAAATCTCGATAAGAGCTCCAGATAAAGTTTAGTGGTTTTTCCACACAGTTTTCAAAAGCAGGCTTATTAGTCTGCTTTTCAAGTATTAGGTGTCTAGTTTTTTAGACGATATGTCGATGCTGGGGTAGTCTCAGAGTTGGGTTCGACGTAAACGAGGAATATCAAATGGCTAAGGCTAAGTTTGAACGTAATAAGCCACACGTAAACGTGGGCACAATCGGTCACGTTGACCATGGTAAAACAACTCTTACTGCTGCTATTGCAACAATCTGTGCAAAAACTTACGGCGGTGAAGCTAAAGATTACGCAGCAATTGACTCTGCACCTGAAGAAAAAGCTCGTGGTATTACAATTAATACTTCACACGTAGAATACGATTCTCCAACTCGTCACTACGCTCACGTAGACTGCCCGGGACACGCCGATTATGTTAAAAACATGATCACTGGTGCTGCTCAG
>NZ_OOGT01000350.1 GCF_900323515.1 Acinetobacter stercoris
GTGAGCGAGTTGAAAGAGGCTTTGAATAAAACCCTGTGTTTGACGTAAAGCCAGTTGGAACAGGTTGCGTATTGTCAGGGCAAACTGAATGGCAGTATCAGAGTAGGTCGGTTGACATCCTTTTTTGCCTGTAGGCATTGCATACCATTGCATTTGGGGATCAAACCAAATAGTGAAAGCACCCCGTTGGCGTAAAGCCTGATTGTACTCAGCCCAGTTGGTTGTTTTGTAGCGGCTTTTTGATTCTGTATTCATCTAAACTGTATGGGGATGAATTCCTTTTATGCAACAAAGCCATTAAAGGAACTAAGAAAGTTAGTGTAGTTCCGTATAGTCCTAATGGTCCAAAATAGGTTAATGCTATGGATATTTTTCAAGTTACATTTTTTTTATCACGCAGTTGTTTAGGTGAAATCACTCCAAATTTCAGAAGAATATACTGGGGGGTTACTGACAAGTTAATTACCGTATATTTTTTCTTGGAAAAAGAAATTGAAGAAGATGCTGAAAATATTGAAGATGAAATTATGGCAGAGTTTTTTATATCTATGGAAGGTGAGCCATTATTTGATAATTATGAANTTACATCGAAAATAATTTATGGTGAAAATAAGCATATAGTTAATAATGACTTTGATATTTTAGTTGAATTTTATAGAAGAAAAGAAAATGCAGAGTAAAAATTAATTTTTCCAGCAGATATCTCCTTTTTTTCACAAAATGCAGACTATGCCAAGGCATTGGTAAATGAGAAAAAAGATGTCACAGCGAAATGGGGTATGGGTGGCGATAAGAGTCGGACAGTGAATGCTGTTACGGTTGCGATTACAGGCGCACTAGGAGGACAAACGGATTTACAGGTTGTTGCAAATACTTTAGCACCGTATGCAGCGCAGCAAATAGGTGACAAGTTTGGTCATGGAGAAGATAAAAACCAAGCGGCTCAACTGGTTTCCCATGCGATACTTGGCGCGGTTCTAGCTTATGTGAATAATGGTGATCCAGCAGCAGGAGGAAGCGTAGCAGTGGCGAGTGAAGCTGCGGCGATTTACCTTACTAATCAGTATAAAGATAAAAAAGAATATCAGAATGAGAAAGGCGAGTTTATCCCTAACTTATTGCCAGAGGATGTTAAAACAGAGATACGGGATTTGACTGCTGCGATAGGCGCAGTAGTTGGGGGAACTGTTGGAGATTCTGCGTTTAATGCTCAGATAGCTAGTGTGGTTGGGCAGAATGCTGTGGAGAATAATGATTTATTATTACAAGCGAAATTTGCAATTAAGCATCCATTGATTGCTGCAAAAATAGGATCAGTTGAACCTGATCCTGCAAATGTATTGAATCCAAATATTTCTACGATAGCTTCAACTTATCAACTTAATTTGTTAAATCCTGCAGAGTTATTTAAGTTAGGGTATACAGAAAATGAAGTTATAATAGAAGGAAGTATGGGGAATGCATTGCGTCATACTTTATGGCAAGCAATGATTACCAAAGAATTTGGAAAAGATATTGCCATAGAGGTTGGAAATGCACATGAAAGTCGAGATGGAACAAACTATAGCCAAACAACTGGGTTAAGTTTAAGTAAAGCAGATGAATTAATCGATCAGCTAAATAACCAGATTGGGCGTAGTCTAAGTTCCTCTACCTTAAATAATTCTGATTTAGCAAGAAAAGTACTAGATACTTATGCAAATCAGGGATTATATCAGGCAGTAAAAGATGCTAATGGAACATATAGTGTTCAGAAAGTAAAACTAAATAATCAGTTATATGAAATCGCTATAAATAAATTAAAAACTTTAGATCNAACAGGAGCAGGAGCTAAAGTGCAGCAAAAACGTGAAGCACTTCAAAAAGCCAAAAGCAGTGGAACAGCAATCTTTATAGGTATAAAACAATGAGAAAAAGTATAT
>NZ_OOGT01000352.1 GCF_900323515.1 Acinetobacter stercoris
GGCCTATTTGAGTTAATCAAATTACTCTATAAGATAAACTTAAAAATAAAGAACGATTACCATGAAAATCATATCGTAAATTGAATAACAGCAACCTTAGAAACCACCATCTGATAAAGCTAACTTATATATTAAAATAAAGCTTTTAATGTTTATTTATTTTTCTTGAAATAATTTAACGGTAATTTCAAATAACAAATACCATTTTCTTCAGGTTCAGGAAACTGTCCAGCATACATATTAATTTGTATAGCTGGTAAAATCAGCTTAGGCATTGATAAGCTTGCATCACGTTTTTCACGCATACGAACAAACTCAGTCTTTGTGACACCTTCATGTATATGAATATTGGATACTTTCTGAGTCTTGATGTCTGTCAAATATTTATATTCTTTACGTGATTCTGGCAAATAGTCATGACACAAATAAACTCTTGTTTCATCTGAAAGTTCATATAATTTTTGAACAGAATCGTATAATTCACTTGCACTGCCTTTTGGGAAATCACACCGAGCTGTACCATAGTCAGGCATAAATAGTGTATCTCCAACAAATACAGCATCACCAATCACATAGCTCAGGCATGCTGGTGTATGTCCAGGAGTTGGAATATTGTATGCGCGTAATTGTCCAATCTGAAAAACCTCATTATCATCAAACAAATAGTCAAATGTTTGCAGAGCATTAAATTTTTTAATTTCAAAATCATAAATTTCAGAAAAAGTTTTTTGCACAATAGTAATTTTTTTACTCATTGCAATCTTGCCACCAAGTTTTTCTTTTAAATATTGTGAGGCCGTCAGATGATCTGCATGAACATGGGTTTCTAAAATCCATTCTACAGTCAAATTGTTTTCACTAATATATTCAATGATCAAATCAGCATGATGAGTATAAGTTGATGCTGAGGCAGCATCATAATCGAGTACACTATCGATAATTGCGCACTTTAAAGTTACGGGATCAATGACCACGTAACTAAAGGTGTTCGTATATTCATCAAAAAACTCCTGCACAGAGGCTACAGCACACATATCAACTCCCTAAAACTTTTCGATGAATCATCATGCCGATAAACATGGCAATAATAAAATATAACGCATCATAATGACCAAGCCCAATGAGTGTGAGTGCTGGGGCTGGACAAATACCTGCTATTCCCCAACCTATACCAAAAATAAATGCGCCAAGCAGTAGTTTTTTATCAATTTGAGTATTTACAGGCAATTCAATTTTTTCGTTAAATAATGTTTTCGGTTGGCTTATCGCTTTTTGAAATGGAATAAAAGCCACTAAAATTGCCCCTATCATAACAAAGGCAAGACTTGCATCCCATTGCCCCAATACATCAAGAAAACCAATAACCTTCGCTGGATTTGACATTCCAGAGAACATCAGTCCAACTGAAAATACCCCACCAAATATAAAAGCACATAAATTTTTTAACATTTGATTACTCTCTTTATTGCCCGAGTAAATATTTCATAACAAAAACCGTAATAAACCCAGCAAGCATAAAAGTTATGGTTGCTACTATAGATCTCTTTGATAAGCGGCTGATCCCGCAAATACCATGTCCACTAGTACAACCAGAACCCAAACGGGTACCAAATCCGACCAGTAATCCAGCAATAATTAAGCCTATAGAATTGCTCATGATTTCAATCTGAGGAGTAAAAAAAACTCCATATATAAATGGAATAATCATTAAACCCAGTAAAAACCACAAAGCTGGTGTTTTTAAAATTGTTTTAGGATTTAAGGCTTGTGCAATCAAGCCACTTACGCCAGCAATACGACCATTGATATACAAATACCCTACTACTGAGATGCCAAGTAATAAGCCACCTACAAAAGCAAAAAGAAAATCGTGCATTATACTGAGCCCTTAAACAATATATATTTT
>NZ_OOGT01000396.1 GCF_900323515.1 Acinetobacter stercoris
TCTAGGTAGTGAAAAAAGACACTACCTGATATGCAAGTATAAGCTTGAAAAGCGAAGAATTTAAGAAAAATTCTCTTAATATTGAGAAAAATGTGAATTATTCATTAAAAATTCACGATTTTCTTCTTCGATCATTTGACGTGCAACATAAAGAATAAGTTGACGTAACCAACGATGGGCTGGATGATGGTGCAGTAATGGACACCATGCCATTTTAAGTTCAAATTCTGGAATATAAAATGGCGGATCTTTAAGTACCAGATTTTGACTTTTAGCTTGCAATCGAGCGATGCGAGACGGCAGGGTAGCAATCAAGTCAACATTAGAAGCAAGTAGTCCTGGCATTTGGTAATGACGTGTAAAGACAGAAATTTTACGTTTTTGACCAATCCGTTCCAGAGCTTGATCAATCCAGCCAAGTCCCGCTTGTTTTTCTGGGTTTACACCAAAACCAACCCCCATACCTGTTTTAGAAACCCAGATATGTTGTGCATCTAGATAGCTTTTCAGATTTAGGTTACCTACAGCAGGGTGTTTGTTGTTAAGTAAACATGAAAAACTATCACGCCATACCAAAACCTGATGAAAGCTTTGTGGAATTTCATTAAAACGGTTGATCGCAAGATCGACTTTACCTTGTTCCATATCCCGGTAGGACACATCGCTTGGTGTCAAAAAGTCCAAAACAACGTTAGGAGCTTCTGAACGTAAGGCTTTGACTAATCGAGGAACTAATGTTGCCTCTGCATAGTCAGAAGTCATAATACGAAAAACGCGGTTTGATGTATAAGGTCGGAACTCGGTACGTGGTTCCAAAATCATGGAAAGATCAGATAAAGCATCCCGAATACGTGGTTGCAACTCCAGAGCACGCTCTGTTGGTGTCATACCTTCAGAAGAACGGATTAAAAGCGGATCGTTAAACAGGTTACGTAAACGACGTAAGATATTACTCATCGCAGGCTGAGTAACACCGAGTTGTTCAGCTGCACGTGTTACGTTTTTTTCTCGTAAAAGTACATCTAGGTAAATTAAGAGATTGAGATCGACCCGCTCCAGATTCATAAAAAAAATACCGAAAATAAAATCATGAAATCAACTAGAGATTATGCCACAAGGAAATGCTTTTGTGTGAGAATGTGATGAAAAAATCAACTCCTCTTAAACCTGTCTAACATTTTATGAGCACAAGTTGGTTTAGTTTATAAATATAGTGATCAGATTTTAATTTTTAAATGTATTCACGATTTAAATCTTGATGCTATTAGATGTTATTTCACGTAAAAATGATGTTGAAATAGCTATACTTATATT
>NZ_OOGT01000354.1 GCF_900323515.1 Acinetobacter stercoris
CTAATAGATTAATTCTATTAATTTTTTTATTAAAATTATCAAATTTATATATTTAAAAAACTGAATTTCTTTGCATAAATTATTATAGATACGACTTGGTTTTTCACTCCTACTCTAGAATACTACGCTTTTAAAATATTTTACACGAAAAGATATGACCTGGTTTCTTTTTATATTAGGTGCAATTATTGCTGGATTCGTACAAGGATTAACTGGTTTTGCCTTTGCACTGATTGCCATGTCATTTTGGGTATGGATACTCACTCCACAACTGGCAGCACCTCTTGTCGTTTTTGCTTCTCTATGGAGCCATATTATTTCAATCAGCAAAGAACAAAAGCATGAAATGTCTTTTTCAATTGTTATGCCTTATATTATTGCGGGTATTATCGGTGTACCACTAGGTATATATTTATTAAACATTATCAATGCAGATATTTTTAAAATTGTGCTTGGAATGTTTTTAGTCATCTGGTGCCCTGTCATGTACTTTGCACCAACACTGCCACATATTCAAAAAATGGGACGAGCTGCAGATAGCAGTATCGGCTTTATTGGTGGAATACTTGGTGGTTTAGGTGGCTTTTGTGGTGCTATTCCCTCTGCCTGGGTAATGCTTAAAAATCTTCCCAAACAACAGCAACGTTATATTTTGCGTCATTTTAATTTCGCTATTCAATTATTTACAATCGCAGGATATATTTGGCATGACAGTTTAAATTCAGCGCATATCCCTTATATACTTGTGCTTATGCTTTGTGTCACTCTTCCATCAATATTAGGTGCAAAATTTTTTTATATGATCTCGGAAAAACAATTTAAACATATTGTTCTCAGCTTATTATTTGCATCTGGTTTTTTCCTGTTAAGTATTACACTCGTTAAGCTTCTATAAACTATAGACAACTTTATATTTTCAAAATATATAAGCTACTATAAAAACAAACATGTATCATCAATCAACTTAATCAATAATACTATTCTGTTTGTAATCAACACTAAATTACGAGACACTGTAATTTACTATCATATTTTCATCATGTGGAATAATCATGCTCATCCAAGAACAAATTGTTTTAGTAACAGGTGGAGCTAGAGGACTCGGCAGAGCAATTAGCTATGCTTTGCTTCGCGAAGGTGCAAAAGTCGTAGTAAATTATCTGAATAGCCATGATCAGGCATTAGAGTTATATCGCCAATTTCCCAATCAAGTCTTTATTTATCAAGCTGATGTTACTCAGGCCGATCAGGTTAAATAACTTTTCTTATCTGCAAAAAAACATTTTAAGCATCCGATTACATCAGTTATTAATAATGCGCTTATCCATTTTAAATTTAATGGAGAAGACCGGCCAAAAGTCGAAGAGTTAAAATGGGAAACCATGCAACAACAGCTAGAAGGTGCATTAAAAGCTTGTTTGAATACAACACAGGCTGCGTTACCAGATATGAAGCACTATCGCTTTGGACGTATTGTGAATATTGGAACAAACCTGGTTCAGAATCCTGTAGTTCCTTATCATGATTATACCAGCGCCAAAGCTGCACTTTTGGCATTTACACGCACCTCAGCTCATGAACTTGGGCAATATGGTATTAATATTAATATGCTTTCTGGTGGTTTATTACAAACAACTGATGCAAGTAAAGCAACACCTATGGAAGTATTTGAGCTGATTGCCAGTTCTACTCCTCTTCGAAAAGTTACAACTCCTGAAGAATTTGCAGATGCTATTTTATTATTTTTGTCTCCATTTTCACGTGCAGTTACAGGGCAAAATTTAATTGTGGATGGCGGTCTGGTAAAAAGTTAGTTTTATATTATTCTGAGTATATTTTATTTGCCGTTTTTTTAGCCATGTAAACATTAAATATTAGACATTTACAT
>NZ_OOGT01000355.1 GCF_900323515.1 Acinetobacter stercoris
TATATTTAGATAGTACATAATTAATCAGAATACTTTACATAAACATCTTATAGGATCCATATGACAGAGGTTGAAATTAAGTTTGGATTTCCACTTTTCTCAAAAGAAACTGCTTTAGTAAACTTGGGAAATAATCAAAAATTAGTTATTTCTGATATTTGGGCATTTTGGGACTACGTCATCAAAAAAAGAACGAGCGACAGGAAAGAAAGAAACTTTTTACAATCTCTCTTAGAACAAGCAAAACACTTTTACCTTACCGCTGAATCAAGCCCTGTCAAAAGTCAACCTCTTCTTTTTTATTACTCATTTTTAAATTTTGCCAAGATACTTATAAACATGGAGGGTGAGTTTGGTTTTGAAAAAATGTATATGCATGGGATTAACGAATCTCATAATAATAAATTCATACATTCGGTTATATATAAACAAAAACAAAAAGAGTTAGTGGTTCAAGTAGCTCATGAATTAACTTCACTTTTTGAATCGGGTATTTCTGTTGACGCTATTACTATCAATGTAAAGTCTTTACTCAGCCATTGTGTGGGAATACATAGAGCATATGCTGAAATTTATAAACAAAAAGAAATCTTTCATAAAATTGAAAAACACAATCTCTATAAACATGGTAAGCAATTAATTTTTAAAGCGGAAATTAAATGTAATTCAAATGAAATAGAACTTTTAACAGCTCAAAATTATAACTTAATGGAAGAAGAAGACGGGAAAATTTTTCTTTGCGAACAAGTTACAATGTCCACATATAACCCATCAAGAAAAGATTATGCCAACTTAAGCAACCTCTTAAGAAATAAAGGTATTTGGTATTTTATCGGAAATGATGGATATACTATGTATATATCAAATTCAGCTAATGATAGATATAGCCAAGAATCTATTATCTATATGACTATGTTTTATCTAGGTTCTATAACTCGTTATCATCCTTATATGTTTGATGAAATATTCTCCGATAGAGAACAATGGTTAATGAGTGAGTTTCTAAGTACGCAACCAAAACAATTTTTATATTTAGCGACTGCTAGAGTACTAGGACAAAGTGTTCTTAAAGCATATGCAAGCTTTTAAATAACAAGGTAGATTAATGAGTAATATTCCTTTCACTTTTTTAACATATGCTTCAGAAGTACTTGGCAATACCGATACAGGATTGTCGGGTGGCAAAATTGTCAAACTATTTTTAGCTTACGCTATAGATTTCAACATTAATATTCCTTACGCTTCGCTTCCTTTAAATGCACCAAATAAAAGAACTGCCCTGCTTGAAAATCTCAAATGTTTTGAACCTGCTCAACAATACAGAATTATTCGTGAGTTATGTGAGAGTCCCCATCTACCTAAACCAATCGACACTAGTATTAACAATTTAAAAATTCAGTTAATTGCAAGATATGGTCATCAGTTTGGTTCTACTTCCTCAGAAACACTAAATCAAACTTTAGTCGAGGAAGCAAAACATTGGCTAAGTGAATATCCTTCGTGTTTAAAGCAATATGAATCAGCTCTATGTAAGTTTGACAATAATATTTTTGAACGTAATCTTCTCGATGACCTGAGACTTGCATTAGAACTATTACTTAAATCAATTTTTAACAATGATAAGTCTTTAGAAAATCAATTAAGTGATATAGGTAAATTTGTTAATAAAAATGGTGGCTCCCCATACTTTTCAAATATGTTTCAAAAATTGATTGATTATTACTCAAAATATCAAAATACTTTTGTAAAACATAATGATGCTGTAATTGAACAAGAAGTTGAATTTATATTTGAAATGACTTCATCATTCATGAAGCATTTAGTAAAACTCAATAGCTAAAATATTTTTCTTGGGGGACAATTGGGGGATCAATATAATTATAATAA
>NZ_OOGT01000462.1 GCF_900323515.1 Acinetobacter stercoris
ATCATACAGCACTCATGTACATCACCACGCATATAGTTAACTTAAACTAAATAATATACATTTAATATAGTGATTTTCCATGTGGATAGTATGGGCAAACACAACTATTGCTATAAGCTGTAATCAGTTAATTCACATTATTTAAAGATGTCTACGTCCCATTCTCAGTAGTATATGAGTCAGGTGACTTGATGAGATTTGAACATGGCTAACTCCAGTTTTCACATCAACATTTTTTCTTTAATCTTTCAAAGTCATGCATTTTTGGGATTACATGATTTGTCAGAGGTAGCCTTTGGAAAATTCTGCCTCCTAATCAATATGAATGTTAAAACTATCTAGAAGAATTTCCAAACAACCCATTGTAATTATCGACTTTTAATTTTATAGGATCATCATTTATCATTTGATGAAATGTTTTTTAGCATTCGCAATATTTTGCTAGCTTCCCTGTTATACAATGACATTATCTTTCTTATTTGTTTGTAATACAGCTTATGTTCAATCAAAGACAAATAAATTCGTGCTGATGGATATGCCCGTTGTTATATTACAAAATCAACTTTTCATATTCACATTTAAAAGAAAACCCACATTATGTGGGCTTTAATTATTTAAATA
>NZ_OOGT01000360.1 GCF_900323515.1 Acinetobacter stercoris
CTAACCAGTTTATCAATATACATCACTCTTAGAACTGAGTTGAATGTTTTCATATTTTGAAAACACCTCATAATTCAAACATGGAAGTTTTAAATATGGTTAAGTTTAAACTTAAAAACCATCAGCTTTTTATTGCCTTAACATTTGTCATGTCATCTTCTAGTTTTGCTGAAATTACTTTGATTAATAAAGATCATATTTTGAATGATCAAGATAATTTTAAACTTACCACCTATGGTGGGTTAAGGATGCAAGCACTTAATTTTGACCAATACAATGATTCTAATTCAAGCCAGAAATATCAGAGAAATGGATATAGTGCTACTAGCCGTATGTATGCAAATGCTGATTATAAAGTTAATGATGATCTCAATCTCATTGCTGGCTATCAAAACTTTATTAATCCTGCCAAAATATTAGATTGGGATGGTCATTACCGCAAGAGTGATAAAAGCTTAACCACTGAACAAGCTTATTTTGGAATTTCAAGCAAAACTTACGGCACATTAAAATATGGAAAAATGTACAGTATCTATTTTGATGTCGTCGGATCAAAAACTGATCTATGGGATTATGACACTTTAGCTCAACCGCAGGCATGGAGTCCTGTTCCCTACTATGACGGAACGCAAGCTTCGAGTAAGACATTAAGATATGAAAAGAAAAATAAAAAAATCGATTTTTATGCTGCTTATTTGTTTGAGGATGAGACTTATCCTGCTGGACTTCGATACCAACGTAAATCTGGTGAAGAAGTTGCAGTTGATGTCCATATTAATAAAAATTTAAGCTGGGCAACTTCATATAAGCATAATGAATCCAGTTTGGATAACACCAAAAATAAGTATGATTTTTCTCAAGATGCGATAGCCTCTGCACTATTTTATTTTGATGGGAAATGGATGTTTGGGTTAGGTGGAGGGTGGTACAAAAATTTATTGCCAAATTATAATGCCTTGGGACAACCTACCCCTAATAATATTAGTCAATTTTTAGATACTGAAGCATATGGTATTGAATACTATGCTGGTTATCATTTTAAGATTGCCGATCATGGAATTAAATATATACAACCTTTTGTAATGGGAAATTATTTAAAATATACCAGTGGTTATAATTTTTCACGTCGAGATAATGGTGTAGGTGTAGCTATTCGGTTCAATCATGGTATCGGTTTTGACTATGAGCGTCTCTATACCAAAGATACCATTGGGACTCCTGACATGCATCTATTTAGATTACGCTATGAATGGTAATAACTTTTAGTAAGAAAAGCTGGCAGTTTTGTCAGCTTTTCTTTTTTATATATTCTAGTAGCCTAAATAAGTATAAATATCAAAATAATTTATAAAATCAGCAAAAACACAAATCACTACCACAGATATTCTCTTCTTTTAGATATATTTAACTTAAACATTAAATACGTAGAGATTATATTAGATTAGCAATATATTAAGTGATAAAATAAAACCAACCAGTAGTAAGTTGAATACACTTTGTTGCATAAATGTTTAACCATATGATTTTATTGAATTTATTTTCAGATCGATTTTTCAATCAAATCATTTAAAATCAATGACTTATAAATTATTTGTGCAACAAAGCCAGTTGAATAAGAAAAACAATAACAACTACTAAAAAATTTATATCAGATACACTTTCAGAATCAGCTTCCGATTTATTAAAATAATTATCACAACTCAGTAGTTCTTTGCCAAAGTCCTTAGAATTATTACTCATTGTTCGAATGAACGATGATTTTAATTATGGAAGTCTAAAACAGCTAATGAATTCCAAGAATTAATGCTGAAATTTTAATCTTGGTTAGTATAGCCT
>NZ_OOGT01000362.1 GCF_900323515.1 Acinetobacter stercoris
TAATATTTCTATAGTGTAGCAGATATCCCTATATCAAGACCTACAAAAAAAGAAAACCACTCGGAAGTGGTTTTCTTTCAATTTTTTATTGGCTTATTAGAGTAAACCAGGATTGCCTTGAGCCGGGTCAGTTGCTCTTGCTGCCTGAGCATCTGCAACTGTTAAACCGAGTGCTTTGGCAACACCTTCTCCATATGCAGGGTCACATGCATAGCAGTTACGAATATGACGATATTTAATGAAGTCTAGTGCATCACCCATTGCGCGTGCAGTATTACCAAATAAAGCTTCTTTTTGCTCTGGTGTCATTAAGTTAAATAAAGCACGTGGCTGGCTGAAGTAGTCATTATCATCTTGGCGATAATCCCAGAAATCAGCATCACCAGTAATCTTCAAAGGTGGTTCTCTGAAGTCAGGTTGTTCTTGCCACTGATGGAAACTATTTGGTTCGTAATGTGGTAAACCACCATAGTTACCATCTATACGACCTTGACCATCACGACGGTTAGAGTGGACAGGACAACGCGCAGCATTTACAGGAACCTGATTATGATTTACACCTACACGATAACGCGCAGCATCGGCATAGTTCACTAAACGGGCTTGTAACATGCGGTCTGGCGAATAACTAATACCTGGAACTAGGTTACTTGGAGCAAAAGTTGCCTGCTCAACATCCTGGAAGTAGTTTTCAGGGTTTTTGTTTAACTCAAACTCACCCACTTCAATCAATGGATAATCGCCATGAGGCCAAACCTTGGTCAGATCAAATGGATGATATGGGACTTTTTCTGCATCAGTTTCTGGCATGACTTGGATGAATAAGGTCCATTTTGGAAAATTACCATCCTCAATAGCATTATATAAGTCTGTCTGACTGCTTTCCCGGTCTTTAGCGATGATTGCTTCAGCTTCTGCATCAGTCAGGTTTTTGATACCTTGTTGTGTACGGAAATGGAATTTAACCCAGAAACGTTCATTATTGGCATTAATAAAGCTATACGTATGGCTACCGAAACCGTGCATATGGCGATAACCATCCGGGATGCCACGATCAGACATAACGATAGTTACTTGATGTAATGCTTCTGGAAGAAGTGTCCAGAAATCCCAGTTATAGGTTGCGCTACGTAAATTGGTGCGCGGATCACGTTTTACAGCCTTGTTAAGATCAGGAAATTTACGTGGGTCACGCATAAAGAATACAGGGGTATTGTTGCCTACCAGATCCCAGTTACCTTCCTCTGTATAGAATTTAAGAGCAAATCCTCGGATATCACGTTCTGCATCTGCTGCACCACGTTCACCTGCTACGGTTGAGAAGCGGGCAAACATTTCAGTTTTTTTGCCAACTTCGCTAAAGATTTTTGCACGAGTATATTTTGTAATATCTTTTGTGACAGTAAATGTACCAAATGCGCCAGAACCTTTCGCATGCATACGACGCTCAGGAATTACCTCACGAACAAAATTGGCAAGTTTTTCATTTAACCACAAATCCTGAGCAAGAAGAGGGCCACGTGCACCTGCTGTCATACTGTTTTGGTTATCAACAACGGGAGCACCAACATCAGTAGTTAAGTGGGTAACAGGACATTTTTTTAAGTCTTGGCTCATTGTGTTTCTCCATTTTTAATAGGCTATGATGGCTTTATGATATGTGGGAAATCTTATTGGTTTATAAGAAGACACTAACTGTAATCTGCTCGGTAATATAGTGAACAATTGTTAAATCAGACAATTGAAAAATACTCATTTGTTTCAAATAATTTCAACTGCTTATATTTAGAAATCAATAATATGA
>NZ_OOGT01000365.1 GCF_900323515.1 Acinetobacter stercoris
ATTGATTGAATACCAGACAATGTAACTTGATTTAGTTTATGCGAGAACGTAAACTTCAGATTCAAAGCAGTCAACTGTTAATAACTCATTTGGCGAAAGCACAGGCATTTAAAATAAGACCTGAGTGATTAACCATCCCAGTTGTGCTGGCGACCATAGCAAGAGTGAACCACCTGATCCCATCCCGAACTCAGAAGTGAAACCTCTTCGCGCTGATGGTAGTGTGGGGTTACCCATGTGAGAGTAAGTCATCGCCAGCTCATTATTCAAGGCACCCTGATTCAATAGAATCAGGGTGCCTTTTTTATGGGGAGAAAAAATTTTAAATGAGATAAATAACATAATGAATAAGGTTATATCGCTATTTTTTATTTAACATTTGCTTTGTATTCATAATTCAATATAAATTATAGGATATGAACAATTCTAGCTATATTGGATCAATGCAAATTTTGTCTCCAGAACGACTAGATTGGGCTGCATATCCATTTGTTATTCCTGCTGTAAATGATTTAGAGAAAATAGAGTTTCATCCTAATGTTACTTTTTTTGTAGGGGAAAATGGTTCCGGGAAATCTACGATTTTGGAAGCACTGGCATTGGGATTAGGCTTTTCTGAAGAAGGAGGTACTCGAAATGTTTCTCTAAGCACGGCATCTACATCATCAGGTCTACATCAAAGCCTGAGAATTATAAAAGGTTATCACAAGCCTCAGGACTATTATTTTTTACGTGCTGAAAGTTTTTATAACGTTGCCACGTATATGCATGAGCTTAATTATTTACAAGGTTATGGTGGAACCATACATCATCGTTCACATGGTGAAGCCTTTATGAGTGTAATTACTCATAAATTGAAAGGTAATGGCTTATATTTACTTGATGAACCGGAGGCAGCTTTGTCTCCAGCCATGCAGATGACGGCATTATCCATGCTACATCAGCTTTGTCGAAGTCGGTCACAGTTTGTGATCGCGACCCATTCTCCTATTTTATTGGCTTATCCAAATGCAAAAATTTATCAGTTTTCTGATACAGGAATCCGTGAAATCTGTTACGAAGATACTGATCATTATCGTATGACAAAAGATTTTTTAATTAATTATCAAAAAAGAATACATCAAATCATTGAGGAATAATCACTCTTTATAAGTGAAAAAGCCTCAATTGAGTTGGAAAAACAGAGATTTTATAAAGCTTTCTTTAAGTTTTTCTCATGTGATTTTACTTGTTTAGCATATTTCTTACCTTGACGTTTCATTCTCCAACTTGAGTGGTAGCCTGTAGGACCCACATTATAGTAAGCAAGTGCTTTTTTCCAGCTTCCTGAAGTCTGGTTATATTTCGCTAAAATATATGATCCGCAGTTTACATTTACAGTTTCTTCAAATAAATCGCCTGGACATGCTTGTTGCCAGTAATTTGGCATGACTTGAGTTAATCCAACTGCACCAGCCGGTGAAACTACATAGTTACGGTAACTCGATTCTTGTCTGATCATTGCTGCCAACAGTAATGGGTCAATCGAATAGCGATCTGAACTTTGTACGATAATAGGTGCGACACGGTTTGCAGTTACTGGGTCAACAGAATAGGCTTTTTGAATGCCTGTTGATAGTTTTGCTGATCTTTTTTGTATAGAACCACCACCTAATGATGAACAACCACTAATGATCAAGGAAACTATTGCAATAATAAGCAAATGTTTATT
>NZ_OOGT01000117.1 GCF_900323515.1 Acinetobacter stercoris
TATATTATCAGTATAATTGTACTTTTAAATATCACAAATCTGTATGCTGATGATCAGAAAAATCAGAATGTAGCTGTACAAACTTTTTTAACAACCTGTGTTTCTTCAAGAGGAGATTCTTCACTTTTAAAGCAACAAGCTGAAAAAGTTGGTTTTGTGCAAATGCCTGAAGAGATGACAAATTATTTTTTGCAAGATAGAGCTGGTCAGGCATGGATGATTGTAACTCCTGAAGGGAAGTTTGTACTTACTAAATTGGGTGATGGTACATGTTCATTGATGGTTAATAGAGGAAATGCAAAAGAAATACAGGAGAGTCTGGAAAGTTGGTTACCACCAAAATCGACAGATCTGACTTATCATAAGAAAGTATCCAAAGATAAAAACTTAATTACAACAGTTTATGGAATTTTAAATAAAGGAAAACCAATGGAGACTTGGATTTATTCAACATCATTAACACCCAACCCATCACTTGTGGCGATTATTTCACAAAAAATGGATGAAATCGAATGATCCACTACGCTTATGATTTTAAAGATCAATGACTAGGGGGCGACTGCTTTAAAATAGCAATAGCCCTTATATAACCTATATATTTATTGATAATTTTAGCCAAGTATTTGACCATTCTTGCAAGCTCGAATATTAAAAAATCTGTCACTATGAATCATCATAAAAATAACTTTAGGATGACAGGATGCAACACAATCCCATTTACTATACAGAACAGCATTTTGCCTTTGCTGATAGTGTACGAAAGTTTGTGCAAAAAGAAATTTCACCATTTATCAATGAATGGGATGAAGTGGAAACATTTCCACGTGAACTCTATAAAAAAGCAGCTGATATTGGCTTACTTGGTTTAGGCTTTGATGAAAAGTATGGTGGAATCTCAGGTACTGATGCCTTTCATGTATTGTTAGCTTCAATTGAGCTGGCGAAATGTGGTTCAGGTGGTTTAGGGGCATCATTACTTTCACACTCTATTGGTGCACCTCCAATTCATCATTTCGCATCAGATGAAATCAAGGAAACAGTTCTTACAAAAATTTTGGCAGGAGAGAAAATTTCGGCACTTGCGATCACTGAACCTGATGGTGGTTCTGATGTTGCAGCTTTAAGAACCAAGGCAGTAAAAGATGGGGAAGATTATATTGTTACTGGAGAAAAAACATTTATTACTAGTGGGATACGGGCAGATTATTATACTGTTGCAGTGAGAACAGATCCTGATGCGAAAGGTGCAAATGGGATCTCAATGTTGCTTATAGATGCACATAGTCAAGGTATTACGAAAAGTAAACTCGATAAAATGGGGTGGTGGTGCTCCGATACAGCTCATATTCATTTTGATCAGGTTCGTGTTCCTGCAAAAAATCTTCTAGGGGCTGAAAACATGGGGTTCTTGGTGATTATGAATAATTTCAATATGGAGCGTTTTTTTCTTGCAGCGAGCAGTTATGGCTTTGCTCTGACGTGTTATGAAGAAGCGCTGGAATGGGCGAGAGAACGGAAAACTTTTGGAAAACGCTTACTTGATCATCAGGTGATCCGGCATAAACTGGTCGATATGGCGACTCGCTTAACGTCTACACGTGCTTTGTTAGAAGATACAGCTTATCGACTTGGAAAGCCTGAGCTTCAAGGAAATGAACTCATTGCACAAATTTGTATGTTGAAAAATGTGGCAACTCAAACCATGCAGTTTTGTGCAGATGCAGCTGTTCAAACACTAGGAGGAATGGGCTTTATGCGTGGCACGAAATCTGAGCGAATTTATCGTGAAGTCAAGGTCAATATGATCGGTGGTGGGGCAGAGGAAATTATGAAAGAGTTGGCAAGTCGTCAACTGGGATATTGATCTTTATATTTGGGGATAAGTTACGATTTATCCCCATGTTTAATTGGATGATGGGGGGATCGCCATTTCCCAAACTATATCTGTTAATTCATCCATAGAAATTTTACCGTCAGGTCTATACCAGGTCACAGTCCATGCAATGGCTCCTCCTAACAAACGTCGCCAAATAAAAGCATCATGTTTAATTTTGTCAATATCACAAAGTTTCTGGATGACCTCTAACCAGATACTTTCATATTGGTTTCGAAGTTTAAGTAATTCATTTTGTTTATCTTTTGATAATGCAAACCAGTCATAAACCAGCACAGCCATAGCAGCACCAGTATCACCAGTAATTGAAATCAATTCAGATTTAATCAGATTTTTAAGTTGTTGCTCAGGCTGCTGGGATGCATTCGCAGCTTCCTGTAATCGTGCAAGATTATAGATGATCGTTTCTCGCATAACATTTGCCAGAATGTCATCTTTACTTTTGAAATGATGAAATAGGCTTCCAGACTGTATGCCAATAAATTGAGCCAATTCACGAACTGTGGTCTTTTCATAACCCTGTTTATGGAATAGATAGGCAGCACCCAGAAGTAAGCGTCCTCGTGGGCTTTGATCAAAACAGGCGATGCTTTCAATATCATGGATGGAGTTTGCAATCATCTTGTCAAAATATTCCATTTGCTGTTTACATGTCTCTATATGAAAATCCTTATATTTCAATAATTAAAATATTTGGATTTTGGGTTTGCAATCAAATTTAACACTTTTGCCAATTCAGCATAACATTTTGCACTTTACAAACCAAGCGCTTGCTTGGTAGTTTGTGTTTAAATATTGGACAAAATAATGAGAATGAAAATGAGTTTGGAGAATCGGGAAGATCAGCGTGTGGTAAAAATTGGATGTGCCTCTGGTTTTTGGGGGGACACCAATACAGCTGCATTTCAGCTCGTACATTTATCTGACATTGATTATCTGGTTTTTGATTATTTGTCAGAAATAACCATGTCCATAATGGCAAAAGCGATGATGAATGATCCGAATCATGGTTATGCTCTGGATTTTGTTAGCAGGGTAATGTCGCCTCTAATCAAAAAAATAAGTGAAAAAGGTATAAAAGTGATTAGTAATGCGGGCGGGGTGAATCCATTGGCATGTAAATCTGCATTGGAAAAAGTCATCCATGATCAGGGGCTAGATTTAAAAGTTGCAGTGGTATTAGGCGATGATTTGATGCCCAGACAGCAGGAATTACAACAGCAAAATATAAAAGAAATGTTTAGTGGGGAAAATTTTCCAGCACATTTAGCCAGTTGTAATGCTTATCTAGGAGCGACTCCCATTCGTGAAGCACTAAATTTGGGTGCAGATATTGTCATCACAGGACGGGTGGTTGATTCGGCTGTGGTGCTCGCACCACTTTTACATGAATACCAGTGGGCTTTGGATGATTATGACAAGCTCGCCCAAGGTTCGCTTGCAGGTCATATCATCGAATGTGGTGCGCAATGTACAGGTGGAAATTTTACAGATTGGCGCCTGGTTGAGGGCTTTGACAACATGGGGTTCCCGATTGTTGAAGTTTTTGAAGATGCTTCTTTTATTGTAACCAAACCACAAGGAACAGGCGGTTTGGTTACAACAGCTACCGTTGCCGAGCAGATTGTTTATGAAATAGCAGATCCACAGGCTTATTTGCTTCCAGATGTTACTGCAGATTTTAGTCAAGTCCGATTGCAACAGCTTGCTCAGCATCGTGTAGAGGTAACAGGCGCTACTGGTCGTGAGCCTTCGTCACAATACAAAGTGAGTGCAACTTATCCAGATGGTTATCGGGTTCAGGTCAGTTTTATGGTGGCAGGACGTGAGGCAATAGATAAGGCAAAAGCAATATCTACAGCGATTTTAGATAAATGCGAGCAAGTACTGGCTTTACGTGGTGTCCCATCTTTTACTGAAAAATCAGTTGAACTTCTAGGAATTGAAAGTACCTATGGCACACATGCCAATAAAGTAGACAGTCGTGAAGTTGTGGTCAAAATGGCTGTAAAGCATTTATTCAAAGAAGCCTGTATGTTTTTTGCTTCAGAAATAGCACAAGCATCAACAGGTATGGCACCTGCATTGACTGGGTTGGTCGGTGGACGTCCAAAAGCGTCGCCTGTGATTAAGTTATTTTCATTTTTAGTGGATAAGGAGCAAATCAAGGTTGAAATTGATTTTAACTCTGAACGTAAATCAGTTGATATTCCACGTGGAACACAGCATCAACACTTTCAAAAACATTCAGTAGGCGAACTTGCCAAGTTTCATGGTAATGAAATTGAAATTCCGTTGATTCATATTGCCCATGCCAGAAGTGGTGATAAGGGCAATAACAGCAATATTGGTGTTATTGCACGTAAAGCTGAATATTTGCCATGGATTCGTGCCAATTTAACTGAAGAAAATGTTGCAGCATATATGAAGCATGTGTTTGAAGACGGGCAAGGAAAAGTGATTCGCTATGAACTTCCTGAACTGAATGCACTTAATTTTGTTCTGGAAAATGCGCTGGGTGGTGGTGGAGTTGCCAGTCTGCGTATCGATCCACAAGGCAAGGCTTTTGCCCAACAGCTTTTAGATATGCCTGTTAAAGTCCCGCCTAGTCTGGCTTTATAAATTGTGTACTTAATCGGGGCTGTTGAAAGATGTATTCATCAGTTTAAGGAAATCAAAACACTGAGTTCTTTTTTTAACAGGGTTTAGTGATTAGAAATGGAAATAAAAACATGCATTATCACTCAATATTCAGACCAGATGCGTTTCAAAACCAAGTCATTATTGTGACAGGTGGTGGATCAGGTATCGGACGCTGTACTGCACATGAACTGGCTGCTCTTGGGGCACAAGTGATTATTACTGGCAGAAAAATAGAAAAACTGGAAAAGGTTAGTCAGGAAATTGGCGATGATGGCGGTAAAGTTCATTTTGTGGTGTGTGATAACCGTGAAGAGCAACAAGTTAAAGACATGATTGCTGAAGTACTGGAAAAGTTTGGCAAACTGGACGGTCTGGTTAACAATGCTGGTGGGCAATTTCCCTCTGCACTAGAGAATATTTCTGCAAATGGCTTTGATGCTGTGGTACGGAATAATTTACATGCAACATTTTATTTAATGCGTGAAGCCTATAACCAGTGGATGGCAAAACATGGCGGTAGCATTGTCAATATGACTGCTGATATGTGGGGTGGAATGCCTGGAATGGGACATTCTGGTGCTGCAAGATCTGGTGTGGACAATTTGACTAAAACAGCTGCTGTTGAGTGGGGGCGTTCAGGTGTCCGGGTGAATGCCGTTGCACCTGGCTGGATTGTTTCCTCTGGCATGGATAATTATTCGGGGGATTTTGCCAAGTTTATTATCCCGAGTTTAGCCGGTAATGTCCCTTTAAAAAGAATGGGTACTGAGTCAGAAGTCTCTTCAGCGATTGTGTATTTACTTTCTGAAGCAGCAAGTTTTATTTCAGGAGTGACTTTACGTATAGATGGCGCTGCTTCACAAGGAACACGTATGTATCCACTTGCAGATGCTACAAATAGCCATTCCTTCAATGGGTTCCATCGGGCTTTTATTCCAGACGTGTTGAAAGCACAATTGGGTGAAAATTCTGGGAGTGACCAGAGTCAAGGAGAGTCATCATGAGTATTCTCCAGTCAGAAATTGCTGTAGGTAACGAGCAATTTGAAGAAAATAAAAAAGCATTATTGGCGCAGATAGATGAAGTGCGTGCCGTTCAGAATAAAAGTATTGAAAAATCCTATGCTGCTAAAGCAAAGTTTGATAAACGTGGAAAAATATTACCTCATGAGCGTATCCGCCTGATTTTGGATGCAGATTCACCTTTTGTCGAGTTATGCGGTTTAGTTGGTTATAACATGCATGATGATAAGGACGGTTCAGAGGCTGGAGGCGGCATTATTGCTGGTATTGGCTTTGTCAATGGTGTGCGGTGTCTGGTCTCGGCAAGTAATAGTGCAATCAAAGGCGGAACGATGGCACCGATGGGGGTACATAAGTCTTTACGTTTACAGCAAATTGCACTGGAGCAAAAGCTTCCGGTTGTGACTTTGGCAGAAAGTGGTGGAGCAAACCTGAATTATGCTGCCGAGGTTTTTACTTTGGGCGGCACAACTTTTGCCAATCAGGCTCGACTTTCAGCTGCGGGGATTCCCCAGCTTTCTATTGTGCATGGTAATGCAACAGCAGGTGGTGCTTACCAGCCTGGGCTGTCTGACTATGTCATCACAGTAAGAAAGCAAACAGAGATGTTACTTGCAGGACCTCCGCTACTTTTTGCTGCAACAGGCGAAGTTGCAACAGCAGAAGAACTGGGTGGGGCTGAGATGCATGCACAAATAGCTGGGACAGCAGAATATCTGGCAGAAAATGATGCAGATGCAATCCGGCTTGCTCGTGAAGTTTTTGATCATTTGAATTGGAAGGAACAAACCCAAGCCAGCCGAACTGATTATAAAGAACCTCGTTATAACATTGATGAGTTACTCGGGATTATTCCAGCAAACCCAAAACAGCCTTTTGATATGAAAGAAGTGGTTGCACGGCTAGTTGATGATTCTGACTTTCTGGAATTTAAGCAGGAATATGATGATTTAACCGTATGTGGGTGGGCAAAATTAGGTGGATTGCATGTTGGGGTGATTACCAATAATGGTCCGATCACACCGCAAGGTGCAGCTAAAACAGCTCAATTTATCCATTTATGTGAGCAAACCCGCCGCCCTTTAATTTTCCTGCATAACACGACCGGTTTTATGGTGGGAACAGATGCTGAGCAGAACGGCATTATTAAACATGGTTCAAAGCTTATTCAGGCTGTTGCGAATGCCTCGGTACCTAAGATTTCCATCATTGTTGCAGGTTCGTATGGTGCAGGAAATTATGCCATGTGCGGTCGCCCTTTATCTCCAGATTTTATATTTGCATGGCCAAATTCACATGTAGCAGTGATGGGAGCAGCACAGGCAGGGAAGGTCTTGCGTATCGTGGCTGAGGCAAAACAAAAAGCATCGGGCATGGAGCCTAATGATCAGATGCTGGATTTTCTTGAGCAAAGCACCAGTATGAAACTGGAACAACAATCTACAGCGCTGTTTAATACTGCCATGATGCATGATGACGGCATTATTGACCCGCGAGATACACGTAAGGTTTTGATCTTTTTATTACAAACCATATATGAGGCAGAGCAACGCAAACTGAATCCATCCAGGTTTGGCGTATCGAGATTTTAATGATTGGTCTTTTTTAGAGAATGGTTGGCTAATTCATCTCTCATCTGATCTTTCTTTAAGAAGAGTTGGATTCTATCCTTTGAAAGAAGGGTCGGAAGAGATTACACAGAAATAAAATTAAATTAGGAAAACAAAATGAATTTTACAGCAGAGCATGAAGCTTTACGTCGTACCACCCGCCAGTTTGTTGAAACTGAACTGAACCCCAATATTCCAGAATGGGAGACCCAAGGTCATTTCCCGATTCATGATGTCTTTAAAAAAATGGCAGATTTGGGGTTACTTGGCATTTGTAAACCTGAGGAGAATGGCGGCTTAGGACTGGATTATTCATATAATCTGGTTGTTGCAGAAGAGTTAGGGCGTGCTGCTTGTGGTGGTGTTCCTTTGGCAATTGGTGTGCAAACCGATATGGCAACACCTGCTTTGGCAAGATTTGGTAGTCCAGAGCTGCGTGATGAGTTTTTAGCACCTGCGATACGAGGGGAATATGTTGCATCTATCGCAGTTTCAGAGGTGCATGCGGGTTCAGATGTTGCAGCAATAAAAACCACTGCCAAAAAAGAGGGTGATGATTACATTATTAATGGAAGTAAAATGTGGATCACCAACTCATTGCAAGCTGATTTCTTTTGTTTGCTTGCCAATACATCGGATGATAAGCCACATGTCAACAAATCTATGATTATTGTCCCTGCAAAATCTGAAGGTATCAGTTTTTCCGAGCCCTTAAATAAATTAGGAATGCGTTCTACAACGACAGCACAAGTGTATCTGGACAATGTACGAGTACCACAGCGTAATCTGGTAGGTGCAGAGGGCATGGGCTTTATGATGCAAATGATGCAGTTTCAGGAGGAACGGATGTGGGCGGCTGCCAATGCGATTGGTGGATTGGAGCACGTCATCAATCAAACCATCGCATACACAAAAGAACGGACTACATTTGGTCAGCCCCTGATTGATAATCAGTATATTCATTTCCGTTTTGCAGAGCTCATGACCGAAGTTGAAGCTTTAAGGGCGCTGACTTATCGTGCATGTGCTTTACACATTGCAGGTGAAAATGTCACACAACTCGCATCTATGGCAAAGCTCAAAGCTGGACGTTTAACCCGTGAAGTCGCGGATAGTTGTCTACAGTTCTGGGGTGGCAATGGTTTTATGTGGGATAACCCAGCTTCACAGCTTTATCGGGATGGCCGTTTGGGATCAATTGGTGGCGGAGCAGATGAGATCATGCTGGGGATCATTTGTAAGCTCATGGACATTTTGCCAAGTAAACGAAAATAAGGAGAATAAAGATGGCTTTTTCTGATTCTCTGAATAATTTGGATTTTGACGATAGTATCCAGCTTGAACAGGAAAAAAGTATTTTGACGATATGGTTGAATCGTCCTGAAAGCCGAAATGCAATGAGTGCCAAAATGGTACAGGCGATTCAGCAGGTTTTTAGTGCAATACAGGATGATGATTCGGTTCGTGCCGTGATTCTTCGGGGCAAAGGAGGACATTTTTGCTCTGGGGGAGATATTAAAGATATGGCGCAATTGCGTGGTGAAGCACTTGTTGCAGGAAATAACAGACCCTATGCTGACTTTAACCGGACATTTGGTGCAATGATTGAACAAGTAGATGTAGCACCACAAACGGTTGTTGCAGTTCTCGAAGGCGCTGTGCTCGGTGGTGGATTTGGTCTGGCATGCGTTTCTGATATAGCGATCAGTCTTGAAAATGCCAAGTTTGGATTGCCTGAAACAGGACTTGGAGTGATCCCAGCACAGATTGCTCCTTTTGTTGTAAAGCGTATTGGTCTGACACAAGCCCGTCGTTTGGCATTGCTTGGCATGAAGTTTGATGGGAATACTGCATTGCAGATCGGTGTAGTACATGAAGTTGCTGAGAATGAAGAGCAACTTGAACTCATTTTAAATAAAACCATTGAGCAAATTATCCATACTGCTCCTCATGCATCACGCGTGACTAAAGCGCTTTTACATCAAAGCTTGACTGAGCCGCTCGATACTTTACTGGATAAAGCTGCTGAACAATTTGCTGAGGCGGTTGCCAGTAGCGAGGGCATAGAAGGGACAATGGCATTTATCCAGAAGAGAAAGCCAGATTGGGTTAATTACGATTAAAAAAGCACCTTATCTGTTTAATCATTTGGGGAGCAAAAGGAATAAAAAATGGCATTTTCAAAAGTTTTAGTGGCAAATCGTGGTGAGATTGCTGTACGTGTGATGCAAACAGCCAAAGCGATGGGGTATCAGACTGTTGCTGTGTATTCAGATGCTGATCGACATGCAAGGCATGTTCTGATTGCTGATGAAGCAGTATATATAGGAGCATCCAAGGTTTCAGAATCATATCTTTCAATCGCAAAAATACTTGAAGCCTGTCAAAAAACTGGTGCAGATGCTGTTCATCCTGGTTATGGTTTTCTATCTGAAAATACCGATTTTGCAGCAGCATGTCAGGAAAATGGGATTGTTTTTATAGGACCAAATGCCCATGCAATTGAATTGATGGGGAGCAAACGCCTATCTAAAATTGCCATGATCAAAGCAGGGGTACCTTGTATCCCAGGGTATGAAGGAGATCAGCAAGACCTGGATTTTTTGGCAAATGAAGCTCAAAAAATTGGTTTTCCAGTCATGGTCAAAGCTTCTGCTGGAGGTGGTGGTCGTGGTATGCGTTTAGTAGGGTCAGCAGATGAGGTGATGGATGCATTAAAAACTGCTCGTTCTGAAGCACAAAATGCGTTTGGCTCAGGTGAGCTGATTATAGAAAAAGCAGTCATTGCACCACGTCATGTTGAGATACAGGTCTTTGGTGATACACATGGCAATTATGTATATCTTTTTGAGCGGGATTGTTCAATTCAGCGTCGTCATCAAAAAGTTGTAGAAGAAGCACCTTGTCCAGTGATAACTGAGGACCTACGTCAAAAAATGGGTGAGGCAGCTGTGCAGGCAGCAAAGTCATGTGATTATGTCGGGGCTGGAACAGTTGAGTTTTTACTTGATGTGTCAGGTGAATTTTATTTTCTGGAAATGAATACCCGACTTCAAGTTGAACACCCTGTTACTGAAATGATTACTGGGCTTGATCTGGTTGAATGGCAACTCCGTATTGCAAATGGTGAAGTATTACCTTTAAAACAACATGAGTTGAGTTTGACTGGGCATGCCATAGAAGTACGTTTATATGCTGAAGATCCACGGCAGAATTTTTTACCACAAACAGGACAGGTGCTAAAGTGGCAAGCAGCGGATTTACCCAATGTACGGATTGACCACGGTATGAATCAGATTGATGAAGTCAGCCCATACTATGACCCAATGGTTGCCAAGATCATTGCTTATGGCAAGACCCGTCAGGATGCGATACGTTTACTGGCCCGAGCAGTGGATGATTCAGTTTTATTGGGGATAAACAGTAATAAACAGTTTTTGACTAACTTGCTTCGCCATCCAGTTGTTATGGCTGGGGACACGAATACTGCATTTATTGCTGAGCATTTTCAGTCAGATCCAAGTTTGCATACACAGACTTTAAGTTTGGAACATCTCGCTGTGACCGCAGCAATTTTTACACAGAGTTCTTTTAAATCAGCATATTGGAATACAGGGATTTCAGGTGCATTGCCGATCAAGCTGAAGATCGATGATCAAAACCTACTGATTTTAGTTAAACGTGAACAGAATCAAGTTCATATCGAAACTTGCGGACAGACTCAAACACTTTCAATTGTACAAGAAGATCCGGAACAACTTGTTTATGAAACAGAGGGGGGGCGCCGTAAGATAAATTATGTTTTGAATGGACAGCTACTTTATCTGGATGTACTCAATGGCAATGTCTGTATTGAAAATACCACTTATGCAGCACCAGAAACTGCTGATATTTCAGGTGATGGAAAAATTCGAGCACCAATGGATGGTGCAATCATTGAGATTTTGGTTAATGCTGGCGAGATGGTTCAAAAAGGACAGACTTTACTGATTTTAGAAGCAATGAAGATTCAACAGCAGATTAAAGCTGATGTTGACGGAACAGTGGAAGAAGTAATGGGACAGATAGGGCAGCAGGTCAAGAAAAGGCAGATACTGATGAATATCGGCTGAGTATTTTAAAGAAGATATCTTTAAAATCGTGGAACATAAATCATCCATAAAGGAGTCCAAGTTTTCTAACTAGGCTCTTTTAGGGATTGCAACACACCGATTTAAATCAATTAATGTATTGTATTTCGTATAAGGTGTATTATGTTAATTTTAGAAAATCTTAATTTTTGATAAGATAAATTTTTAATCAAAATAAATTAATAATTATGGGTTATAGATCTGGTGGGATGATATTTCCATTCAAAGGTAATTCAGAAGAAATAGTTGATTTAATTAACAGTTGGACTGAAAAAGACTTTGAAATTTTAGAACCTAATTTGAAAGCAAATGAAACTATTGAATTAGAGTTTATTCAAGATAACTTGGTCATTATTCACAACCATAGCTTTTTCTTCTCTGCTTTTCAGGATAAGGGGTTATGGCATGAAAGGCTTAAAAAATCTTCATTGAATGATTGGGTAATATTTTTTGAATGTGNAGATAGCTCGAATGCAGCTAGTTATTTGATATTTAAAAATAATATAGAAGTCAGAAGAGTTACTGAGTGTGAAGATCAAGCTTTTTATCAAGATGGTGCACCCCAAGACTTTGAAAAAGAATGGCTTAACGCATCAATAGGTTATGAACATGAATATCAGGAAGGTGATGAATGGAAAGAGGAAGTTATAACAGATCCTAACTTTTCCTTGGATGACATTGAAGAGTCGGAGAATTATTTTAAATTTTATTATATTGGCTCCATAGATAATTCCACCAACCACTTAGCTAGACAGTTGCTAAGTGACTTATNAAATAAATATCTAGG
>NZ_OOGT01000371.1 GCF_900323515.1 Acinetobacter stercoris
AAAATAGGTAACTTTGCACCCAAATAAACCATTATCATTCCCATAAAAACTTACACTTTTTATAGGATATTTTATTTATTTTGAAATTTTTTACCCTTTTCAGATAGTAAAAATCAGTTATTATTTTATCAATGTCGAAAATAAATGGATAAAACATGCAAGTACGCAATGATTGGAGCCGTGAAGAAATACAGGCACTCTATGACCAACCATTTTTAGACTTGGTTTTTAAGGCGCAACAAGTTCATCGTGAACACTTTGATGCCAATACAATTCAAGTCAGTACACTTCTTTCAATTAAAACGGGGAAATGTCCAGAAGATTGCAAATACTGCTCGCAGTCAGCTCACTATGACTCAAAATTAGAAGCAGAGAAACGTATTGCTGTAGAAAAGGTGATTAGTGAAGCTAAAGAGGCTTTAGCTTCAGGTTCATCTCGTTTTTGTATGGGAGCTGCATGGCGTAATCCACATGAACGAGATATGCCATATGTCATTGAAATGGTTAAAGAGGTAAAAGCTTTAGGGCTTGAAACCTGTATGACTCTAGGTATGCTCAATCAGTCACAGGCTGAGCGTTTAAAAGAAGCAGGACTGGATTATTATAATCACAACCTAGATACATCACGTGAATATTATTCTCATATTATCAGTACACGTACCTTTGATGACCGGCTGGATACACTTGATTTTGTACGTAAAGCTGGAATGAAGGTTTGCAGTGGCGGGATTGTAGGGTTAGGTGAAAATCGTAATGACCGTATCGGTTTACTACAAGAACTTGCAACTTTACCTGCACATCCCGAATCAGTTCCGATCAATATGCTTGTACCTATCGAAGGCACACCACTTGCTGATGTCGAAAAACTCGATGTCACAGAGTGGATTCGTACCATTGCTGTAGCACGTATCATTATGCCTACAAGTTATATTCGCCTTTCTGCGGGTCGGGAGGCACTTTCTGATTCAGATCAGGCTCTAGCATTTATGGCGGGGGCTAACTCTCTATTTTCGGGTGAAAAACTGTTGACCACACCAAATGCTGGCGAAGGTAAAGATAAACAACTGTTCAATAAACTTGGCTTAAAAGCAGAAAAAGCCAAACCAACAGTTGCCGAACTATCCGTTGATGCAATGGCGAGCTAATTGCTTTACCAATCTCTAAAAAGAACTAACCCAGTTAGTTAACAAAATTTAATCAGCCTGTCCTGATTCCCCCCAGTCCCTTCCTTTTAAAAGAAGGGACTGGAAAGATTTCAAAAAAAGTGTTACTCAGACAGACTTTTTATTTATTAAACCGAAGTAATGAGGATTCCATAACTGGCATTTAGATAACTGCCCTTTTTTATAATATCCATACCATTTGCATGCTCTACTTTCAATTCCTGCGTTACTACGTCATAGTGAAAAGAATCAAAACAATCTTGATGGTGACATAGCCATATCAATGTATCTGCCAGATTTTCATCAACAATATATGTCTGTGCCTTAAAATCTTTACTCATTCTAAAAATTTTTAAATTTAAGATTGAAATAGTTTAAACCAAGAAAATTACAAATGATTATTTTTATCCTAATAAAATTGAATATCATCATATCAAACCCATAATATGATGATATTTATAGC
>NZ_OOGT01000373.1 GCF_900323515.1 Acinetobacter stercoris
CTACAGCGTAACCACTAATCCGAATGAAGCCGGTGCGACAACGACGGTTCACAATGTCGGCGATGCAATCAATAGCTTAACGACTGCAGTGACTACACCGCTGACCTTTACAGGGGATAGTGGNAGCTCGGTGAATAAACTTGGCTCGACATTGTCAGTGCTTGGGGATGGGAACATCACGACAACGGCAAGTCAGGGCCAGATCGCAGTGAGCCTGAATAAAACCNTGACAGGCCTGACCAGCATCAGCACGGGCAATACCTTTATTGACAGTAATGGTTTAAGCATTACAGGTGGCCCAAGTATCACCACGGCAGGCATTGATGCAGCGGGTAAAAAGATCAGTAATGTTGCAGCAGGTACAGCAAACACAGATGCAGTGAATGTCAGTCAGTTAACTGCAGCGAGTGCAGCCAGCGATGCCAGAACCGATGCTTTAGGTACCAGTACCGCCAGTAACCTGGGCGGTGGAGCAAGCTATGATACGACAACGGGTGAGATCAGTGCACCAAACTACAGCGTAACCACTAATCCGAATGAAGCCGGTGCGACAACGACGGTTCACAATGTCGGCGATGCAATCAATAGCTTAACGACTGCAGTGACTACACCGCTGACCTTTACAGGGGATAGTGGCAGCTCGGTGAATAAACTTGGCTCGACATTGTCAGTGCTTGGGGATGGGAACATCACGACAACGGCAAGTCAGGGCCAGATCGCAGTGAGCCTGAATAAAACCTTGACAGGCCTGACCAGCATCAGCACGGGCAATACCTTTATTGACAGTAATGGCTTAAGCATCACAGGTGGCCCAAGTATCACCATGGCAGGCATTGATGCAGCGAACAGCAAGATTAGCAATGTTGCTGATGGTACAGCCGCCAGTGATGCGATTAACAAAGGCCAGCTGGATACAGCATTAACAGCACAGGACAGCAAATCGGACGGGTTGGGAAGCAGTACGGCTGCGGCATTGGGCGGTGGAGCAAGCTATGATACGACAACGGGTGAGATCAGTGCACCAAACTACAGCGTAACCACTAATCCGAATGAAGCCGGTGCGACAACGACGGTTCACAATGTCGGCGATGCAATCACTAGCTTAACGACTGCGGTGACTACACCGCTGACCTTTACAGGGGATAGTGGCAGCTCGGTGAATAGACTTGGCTCGACATTGTCAGTGCTAGGGGATGGGAACATCACGACAACGGCAAGTCAGGGCCAGATCGCAGTGAGCCTGAATAAAACCTTGACAGGCCTGACCAGCATCAGCACGGGCAATACCTTTATTGACAGTAATGGCTTAAGCATCACAGGTGGCCCAGGTATCACCACGGCAGGCATTGATGCAGCGGGTAAAAAGATCAGTAATGTTGCTGATGGTACAGCCGCCAGTGATGCGATTAACAAAGGCCAGCTGGATACAGCATTAACAGCACAGGACAGCAAATCGGACGGGTTGGGAAGCAGTACGGCTGCGGCATTGGGCGGTGGAGCAAGCTACGATGTGACAACGGGTGAGATCAGTGCACCAAACTACAGCGTAACCACTAATCCGAATGAAGCCGGTGCGACAACGACGGTTCACAATGTCGGCG
>NZ_OOGT01000374.1 GCF_900323515.1 Acinetobacter stercoris
CATATATATCGAAAATAGTTTAGAAACCTTAAATGATAAAAACTTTTGAAATGAGTAAATTACATAAAATTAACATATTGAAATTAAATATTTATCTTCGATTATAAAAATATTTAATTACATTTGGAAAAGGTGTTACACAATGAAAAGATCCTCTTCGATTATTTTTGCATTTTTAGGTCTGAGTATATTAGGGCAACATACTTTTGCCCAAATTACTCCATCTGAAGCTCAAACCAGACTCTCAGAGGCAGCACAAAAAAAGATATTCAATGGTCAAATCAATCGCGAAGCATTATTGAATAATGATTCAAATGATTTAATTGTAGAATTTAATACGGATATTTCTCCCCACCAAGTAGTCAATCGAGATGTGCGTGCCAAATTGAGCACTGGCAAATCTCTATTCAGCAAAAGCTATAGTGAAGCAGATGGCATTCAAATATTACGTGATTATAATGGGTTGCCGTATAAGTTTTACCGGATAAATAATCGTAATAGTTTAGTGAAATTATTGAATGATCCGCGAGTGAAAGCAGTTTATCCAAACCGTCGGGCTAATGCACAGAATATAAATCATTTATCACTGATTGGACAGCCTACAGTTACAACAGCAGGTTATGGTGGACAGGGAACAACAGTAGTTGTTTTAGATACAGGTGTAGACTATCGACATGCAGATTTTGGAGACTGTATTAGCCCCGGTGTTCCATCCACATGTAAAGTGTCACATGCATTTGATGTAAGTTCCGAAGATTCCAGGTTTGATGATGATGGTCATGGCACTAATGTTTCTGCCATTGTTGCGCAAGTTGCACCCGAAGCTAAAATTGCTTCACTGGATGTGTTTACTAGACAACCTGACGGCTCAAATAAAACATACTGGAGTGATGTGATTGCTGGTATTAATTGGACGGTTAATAATGCTCAAAAACTTAATATCAAATCAGTGAATATGAGTATTGCGGATACAACAGAACATACTGGTGACTGTAGTCTTACTGGACAGGATGGTAATGTTTTTGCTACCCCGATTCAGACTTTAAGAGGTTCTGGAGTGATTCCTGTAGCATCCTCGGGTAATAAAGGTTTCAGTAATGGTGTAGCAGTACCATCATGTGTTTCTGGTGTTGTTGCAGTAGGGGCGGTCTATGATACCGATACTCAAGGTATTCGGTATGCAGGATCATCTTCATTTTTAAAATGTAACGATGAAGATACCTCCCCTGATCATGTGACCTGCTTTAGCAATATGGGAAGGGTGGTGCAGTTACTTGCCCCTGGTGCTGTGATGACTGCTGGTGGTTATACATATAGTGGAACTTCACAGGCTTCTCCACATGTAGCTGCGTCTATTGCCATATTACGAGCAACTAATTCACGTTTTTCACATGAGACAATCGAGCAGACAATAGTCCGTTTGCAAAATACCGGAAAGTCTGTCTATGATAGCCGTAGTGGC
Source organism: Acinetobacter stercoris (assembly GCF_900323515.1). Lineage (GTDB taxonomy): Bacteria > Pseudomonadota > Gammaproteobacteria > Pseudomonadales > Moraxellaceae > Acinetobacter > Acinetobacter stercoris. Next base: position 1,463 of record NZ_OOGT01000374.1, read on the forward strand.
TTGACTATTCCGCGTATTGATATTAAAGCAGCAATGAATATCAGTTAAATTGGCTTTGTTAAGATATATCAATATGATTTATAAATTTACCAATGATTTATGTTTTTATTTTTAATGAAATTTAAAATATAACAAG
>NZ_OOGT01000377.1 GCF_900323515.1 Acinetobacter stercoris
GAGATATTATAAANATCGAATCAAATAAAGCCAACGATAGTATTATGACTAAACAAATTCACTTTAATGCATTCGAAATGAACTGCATTGCACATCAGTCACCTGGACTTTGGCGTCATCCTTTAGACCGCTCTACAGAATATAAAGATCTGGAATATTGGACAGATTTAGCCAAAATTTTGGAAAAAGGGAAATTTGATGGGGTATTCCTGGCAGATGTTTTAGGCATTTATGATGTTTATCATGGGACAAATGAACATGCCATTACGGGTGCGGTACAAGTACCCGTCAATGATCCTTTACAGGTTGTTCCTGCTATGGCAGCAGTAACCAGACATTTGGGGTTTGGGGTGACGACATCGATATCATTTGAACATCCTTATCCATTTGCACGACGTATGAGCACACTTGATCACCTGACTAAAGGTCGTGCGGGCTGGAATATTGTTACCTCGTATCTGGAAAGCGGTTCTAAAAACTTAGGGCTAAAAACTCAGGTCAATCATGATAACCGCTATGATATTGCGGATGAATATTTAGAAGTTTTGTATAAGCTCTGGGAAGGCTCATGGGAAAACGATGCTGTACTGCGTGATAAAGAGCAAGGCATATTCGCAGATTTTAATAAAGTTCATCCTATTCAACATGAAGGTCAATATTTTACCGTTCCTGGTATTCATATTTGTGAACCATCTCCGCAAAGAACACCTGTTTTATATCAGGCAGGTGCTTCTAGCCGTGGGCAACGTTTTGCTAGCCAGAATGCAGAATGTGTTTTTATCTCTGCTCCAACCAAAGCAGCCGTGAAACAACTTACGCAAGGAATTCGTAGTAAATTGGTTGAAGAAGGACGAGATCCGTCATCTGTCCTGATTTACACCATGCTTGCTATCGTGGTTGATGAAACAGATGAAAAGGCTCAAAAAAAGTTTAAAGAATATCAAAGTTACGGTAGCTATGATGGTGGCTTGACATTGGTTTCAGGCTGGTCAGGCGTAGATTTTTCCCAGTTTCAGTCAACTGATCAAGTTGAATATATTGAAACCAATGCGATCCAGTCTTTATTAGACTCTTATGTTAAGGCAGATCCAAATAGAGTCTGGACGATCGAAGAAATCGCCCACTGGACAAGTATAGGAGGAAATGGTCCAGTCATCGTAGGCTCACCAGCAACAGTCGCAGATAAATTACAAGAATGGGTTGAAGAAACTGATATTGATGGCTTTAATCTGGCTTATATCCTTGCTCATAAAAGCTTTGAAGATGTCGTGGAATATGTGGTTCCTGAATTACAACGCCGTGGCGTATACCAAAAAGAATATAAAGAAGGTACGCTTCGTGAAAAATTGTTCAATCAGGGTGCTCACCTCCCAGCTAACCATAAAGGCGCACGTTATAGAGCTTTACATAAAAAACAACATGAGAACAGAGTAGTGACTGAAGCGATTCCACTGTAGTCAAACTTCAAGGAAATTGTTTTTAGTAAAAGGCCTTCTTTTTTAAGAGGGTCTTTTTATATTCGAAATCTGACTCACATCATCTGTATTCCTATTTTGCATATTAAATTATCA
>NZ_OOGT01000378.1 GCF_900323515.1 Acinetobacter stercoris
GCATCACTGGCTGCTGTACCATCAGCAACATTACTGATCTTTTTACCCGCTGCATCAATGCCTGCCGTGGTGATACTTGGGCCACCTGTGATGCTTAAGCCATTACTGTCAATAAAGGTATTGCCCGTGCTGATGCTGGTCAGGCCTGTCAGGGTTTTATTCAGGCTCACTGCGATCTGGCCCTGACTTGCCGTTGTCGTGATGTTCCCATCCCCAAGCACTGACAATGTCGAGCCAAGTTTATTCACCGAGCTGCCACTATCTCCTGTAAAGGTCAGCGGTGTAGACACTGCTGTATTTAAACTGCTGATCGCATCTTTTACATTGTCATACTCAGTATTTTTGACAGTATAAACAGGAGCTACAATACCTCCTGTTTCACTATTTACTGTAGTTCCTAAAGCCCGTGCAATATTCGATGTAGTTGTCTCTAAAGTTTGATTGGTCGAATACAATTGTGAACCATTAATTGCATCTGTACTTGATGCAGAAATACGGCCAGCTGCAACATTTTGTATTTGACGTTCATTTCCAGCTGAACCCACAGATACAACATTTCCAGCCAATGGAGTACCACCTGCAAATGTATAGGTTTTTCCATTAATTGTTGATGAAGCAGTGACTACGGCAGCTGATGCAACAGAGCTGGAACCCAAAGCAACAGCACCATTTAAACCAGAACCAACTGTAGCATTATCACCTAATGACAAGGCATTATTTGAAGAAACTTTAGCTTTTGAACCTATCGCTATGGATGAACTCCCTGCAACAGAAATATTATCACCTAATGCAATATTTGAAGTGTTTGCAATAGTATTATTAACACCAATTGCAATACCATTCGACACATCATTAGTGGTCAAGGTTGTACCTGTTCCCATTCTGATACTGTTTGTAGCGGTCGTACCTGATCGGCTTCCTACACCAATCACTCCACTATTTACATCAAGCCTTCCACCCAATGTCAAACTTGTAGCACCACTTCCACCAGTATTTCCATAAAACAGAACACGTGTAGTTTGTGTTGCGATATCCGTTGTGGAACAAAGCATAGAGGCTGAGCCTCCTAACTGAGTAGTGGTTGGCAATGATCCTGATGTTATCTGAGAAGTTATTGCAGAAGATGATGAAAAATTACCAATCGTTCTATAACCATCAGTATCATATGTCCATATACATTGAGTATCAGTTCCATCATTAATAAATATGCCTGGTCCCGCATTTACTTGGGATCCGATAAATAGAGCTCCTGAAACAAGCAGTGTGTGATATATACCTGAGAGAGTAAAAACCTTTACTAAACCAGTTTTCTGCTCATTTATTTGACTATTGTCAACATTTTTAGCCGTCAGACCTTTAACTTTACTTTTCGCTAACTCAGATGCAACAACCCAAATACTTAATGCAGAATTCCACACAACTTTATAAACTTTATTCATCGTCCCCCCTATTAAAACCTAAAAAAACTGCATGAATAAAACTAGTTATATTTAACCTTATTTATTATTTAGAATAAAATTTAACCAAAATATTGTTATATTTTATTGATTATTATAAATATATT
>NZ_OOGT01000376.1 GCF_900323515.1 Acinetobacter stercoris
ATATAATAAAAAGAAGAATTGAAGGTTTAATTTTTAGGGTTGTTATGATCATGAACTTAAATATCAGATTTAAAAATCAATATGATACTTTTATTTAGAATGAAAGTGCGATAGGTAGAGTACGTTACTTTAATGGCGTTTGGTAAGTGAATTTAGATTTATCTATTTTTACCATGCTCAGCAGCCTGAAAAATATAAATAGGTTAAGCTATTGAGTTTTGGTTGTTGAATACATTGCATGGTGGAGAAGGAAAGTGGTTAGGATAGCTTTTACTTTGATTGAAGATACTAGAGTTTAATGTTTTGGAATTGTAATACCAGCTTTTCTATATGTATTGTTTCATTTAAATTGATTTGAACATATATTCAAAATATAAAGGTCTTTAATGAAGTACTTATTGGCAGTTTTATTTTTATCGATGGCATTAACGGCTTGCAATTCAAACTCTACGGAATCTACTAAAACAGAAGATAAAACCAACGATGCTTCATCGGTTAGTGATTCTTCAACAAGTAATGCTTTAGCTACAGATCAGAGTAATGTCACTACTAGTCAGGTCGTTAACTTTACTGGGCCGAATGATTTGACAATAGAATTGAAAACTTCTGATAATTTTGAAACGGCAGAAATGACGGATAACTCAGATAAAACTTACCATTTAAAACGGGCAGTTTCAGGAAGTGGTGTACGTTTAGCAAATGACGAAGGTGTTTCGATCCATTTTAAAGGAAGTGAAGGTTCTGTTGAATTAGTACCTGGAAAATCTATTGAAATTAAAGAACTAAAAGCCAATTAAAAATTTAATGATTTTATTTAATATAAAAGCCTGAAATTATTTTCAGGCTTTTATCGATTCAGACATAGTAAGATTACTGTTATTCTATGATGGAGTGGCAAGCTTCATTGTGACAACACCAAAAATAATTGCACCAGCTGCGATCAGTCTCCAGACACCCATAGGTTCATGTAATACAAATATTCCAATTAAAAAAGCGCCAATAGCACCGATTCCTACCCAGATGGTATAGGCCGTGCCAAGAGGTAATGTTTTCATTGCAGCGGCTAATAAACCAAAGCTTAGGATCATGAAAAAAATAGTAATTACACTAGGTGTTAATTTTGTAAAACCTTCTGAAAGCTTCATTGAATAAGCCCAAACGATTTCAAAAATGCCTGCTAATAGTAGATAGGCCCATGCCATTTTTAGATGCTCCGATGTTATTAATTATTGGTCGTCCAGGAGTAAAATTATAGTTAAGAGGTCGTCCTCTTATGTCCTTTAAATAATCATTTTTTGTGTGATAAGTAAAGTTGNTTTAGCTTTAGTTTTGTAATTATATTTTCAATATTTACATCTACTATTGAGTAGAATCAATATTTGCTTAATGGGAATATTCGTTATATACAATTTAATAGGTATATAATTATCAGACAATCGCCTAAATTTGCGATGAGTAAATTTGTTGTGGATTTTGAAAGCAGAGTTATTTGAACTGAGCAAGTAATGCTTGATTTTTAATAAAACTTTTCATGTTATTTGAGTGGGCTGGATAGTTTAAAAACTAACTTGTAATTAAGATAATGA
>NZ_OOGT01000385.1 GCF_900323515.1 Acinetobacter stercoris
TTATTGACTTAAGCAAAATAGGCTTATTTTTTTGCTTTATCGATAATCATGCAAATGACAAGAATAATGACTGATGGAATTAACCACGCAAGATTTTGTTCATTCAACGGTAAATTTTGAATCAATGCGGGCAAGTTGTCTTTAAAACTTGTTACTTTTATTCCTTCAACAATACCAAATAAAAATGCAACTGCTGTAACTGGAGCAATAACTCGGGATGGATGGTTGAAGCGTTTCCAGAAGAAACTCAAAATAATCACTACAATTGCTGGAGGGTAAATTGCACTGAGCACAGGAACTGAAAATGCAATGAGTTTGGTTAAGCCCAGATTTGAGATCACCAATGAGAATAAAACCAAAATAAATACTAAAATTTTGTATGGAATTTTAGTTAATTCAGAGAAGTATTCTGCACAGGCACAGGTTAAACCGATCGCAGTAACCATACATGCAAGACTAATCAGTACAGTGAGAAATAACGAACCTAAATCACCAAAAGCATGTTGAACGTAAGCATGCAGGATGATTGCTCCATTCGCCGCATTTGGCGCTACATCATGACTTCCTAATCCAAGTTTAAATAGGCTGAGGTAAACAAGTGTTAGACCGATACCAGATATTAAACTGGCGATAACAGCATATTTGGTCACTAATTTTCCATCTGTAACACCACGTGAGTGGATCGCATGGATAATCACAATACCAAATACAAGTGCACCCAGAGTATCCATAGTCAGATAACCACTAACAACACCTTCTGAAACAGGGCTGTTGACGTAGTTGTTAATTGCTGGGGAAATTGAACCAGTTGGGATGAGTAGGGCTGCGATACCCAGTATAGCAAGTGCAATAATTTTCAGTGGAGCAAGAACATGCCCTACAGTATCAAGCAGTTTGTTTGGGTAAAGTGAGATAACAGTTACAAGTGCAAAGTAAACAATACTATAAATAAGTAAGCCGCTACCATCATTACCGAAATATGATGAAAAGCCAATTTCATATGAAACTGTTGCAGTTCGTGGAGTGGCAAATAGTGGACCTACTGATAAATAACACACAATAGTTAATATCAGACTGGCAACTTTTCCCAGCGGTGAACTGAGAATTGCGATAGATCCTTCTGTGCGCGAAAGCGCCATAATGGTGAGAACAGGTAAGCCAACGGCAGTGATAAGAAAACCGAATGCCGCAAGCCAAACATGTTCACCAGCTTGTTGAGCTACAATGGGAGGAAAGATAATATTGCCTGCACCAATAAACAGTGCAAAGGTCATAAAACCTAAGGCAATGATGTCCTTCATACGAAGACTGGTCATATTAAAAAGGGAGAGCTAAAATCCAAAGTCGCTGATTTTAGTGCATATGTGACGATTTTTGTAATATTTTTTATACATCTTATTAAATATTTTTATATAAAATATCAAATTACTCTTAAATAAAAGTTATTGGTTTAAATAAGCTTATGAAATTTTATGATATATTGTTTAATAC
>NZ_OOGT01000387.1 GCF_900323515.1 Acinetobacter stercoris
CTATCTATATTTTTTTCTAAATTGAAGGCCATCCCCTTTAATCCCGATAAATTATTTTCAGGATAAGCATTCATCGCTACAATTTCTTCAGCCGTTTTAAAGCCTAAGCACTGTTGAATATCTATTACTTCCACAGAATCAAATGTAGGAGTAATTTTTTTCATATTATTCAGTATTCTATTNAAATCTTTTTGATAGTTTTGATTTACTATTTCCATTTATAAAACCTTTATAAAATTATAAAATAAGTCAAAAGCATAAGCTTTTGACTTACTCCTTAACTTTTTAGTCTACATTAACATAAAATTCATCACCATCAAGAACACGTTCCTGATTAAAAAATGAACCTAAATATGCACCTGCTCTTCTATTATCGCTAGGATCAATTTTTTTAACCGAGACATTTCCACCTGAAGAATCTGCTCCTTGATTGGTTGCAGCAAATGGGTATTCATCACAATCACAATCTTGCGGAGTTTCATCTGAATCGCCAGTAAAAGCACAAGTACTACTATATGATCCAAAATTAGCTTTACACATATTTAATGACGCAGTTCTATTCTTCCGTCTTTGAGTAGCATCTCTTAATCTGGTTAATGGAGTTGAATAAGAAGTATCTGGCATTACACTACCAGATTGAGCAACATACTTCCCTGGTTTGCCACTATTTTGTGCTTCTTTGATATGAATTGCTGATTCATTGACATCTGGGTCAGTAATTTTGATTTTGTTTAATACAGCAGGTGCATCGGTAAATACACAACCTTTTGTATTAGCTTTGGCCAAGTTCACATCACATCTCAAAGTTGGAAGTGTTGGTCCATTAACATAAAATGATGATGTTGTGACTGTCTTATCTGACCTATCAGCATAAAGTTTAATACCTAAATAGTATCGTTGTTCACCACCACTACCAACTTTCATTGTTGGAGTAATTGTTATTGGTGCAGACAGACCAGTATTTAATGGCACTGTAGGCATACCAGCGAAAGTGCATTCATTTTCTGTACAATCAAATCTCGGATGAACTTTAATAATAAAATTCTGGGCTCCTTCATAAACTGTTTTGAATCTAAATGTAACTGGCCAGTTTAGAACATTTGTAGGGTTATTAGCAGTATATGCATATCCTGTGACTTTAGCGACAGCTACATTAAACCCATCATTATTTAGAACAGGAACTTCAAAATTAAATTTCTGACAAAATGAAGTCCTACTTAATAAACTTTCTTCACCACCTTGACCTACTTTAGTACAAACTGGTGAGATGTCTAATGCACTCTCTGCAAATGATGATTTATTAAAAATAAACATTAACATTAAACTTATTAAAAAGTATTTTATCCAATACATTTATGGATACTCCGTATATTATACTTATCTATATAAAAAATTAAAAAACAACAACTTAAATATTGCACACAAAATATAACAACATAATAAAATTTTGTACAAACAAATATTTTGAAACATTTCTAAA
>NZ_OOGT01000239.1 GCF_900323515.1 Acinetobacter stercoris
ATATATTATGTTTTTTTAGGAATGATTTTTTAGAGTTTTATTTAATTTTCAATATCTTATAAGTATTTTCTATACAGGATAATCATTACTTACCTGGATTGAATAAAAGAGCAAGGATAACTGTAAGTGCTTATATTTTTAGACTTTTTAATTCGATTGGAACATGTAAACAGAGGATTGGCTGTTTGCGAATAACGTGGTAATCCAGTTCATGCATGATTTAGTTCACAAAAGTGTTATAGCTAATGAATGCATAAGGGTTCTAGTTTCCAAGAAAACTATCTCTAATTATTTTATGGTTGCCAGTTTTTTCACAACCTCTTTTCCAACTTCACGTGGTGATTGTGGGTTTTGACCTGTGATAATACGATCATCTACAACCACATAAGAGGTAAATGGTAAGAAACTTTGAGAGTATTTTGAACCTTTGGATTTCAATTGATCTTCAAGGAAAAATGGCACCTGTTTTTTCATCCCGGAAAGAAACTCTTCCCGATTAGAAAAACCTGTGATTTTACGGTTGGAAATAAGAGGAGCTCCTTGTTCATCTTTCAGTGCCAAAATCCCTGCAACACCATGACAGACAGCAGATACCACACCACCTTGAGCATAAATTTGCTCACCCAGAGCTGTTAATTCCGGATTATTTGGAAAATCCCACATTACTCCATGACCACCTGTAAAATAAATTGCTTTATAATCAGATGCTTTGACATCACTTGGCTTTAAAGTGTGATTTAAACGATTCTTAAAAGCAGGATCAGCCAAATAAGCTCGTGCTTCTTTGTCCATGTAAATCCATTTTTGACTGCGCTCATCCAGAGGTATGAAACCACCTTGCGGACTAATGAAATCCATCTCATATCCTGCTTTATGGGCAACATCATAGAAATGAGTCAACTCAGTCACCCAAAGGCCTGTTGCATCTTCGCGTGTTGGATATTTGGAATGATTAGTCATCACAACCAAAATTTTACCTTTAAATTTGGTTGTGGCTTGATCTGAATTATTCGCCTGATTTGCAGAAGCTGAAGGTATTGTAAACAGGATTGAAAAAACAACAAAAAAGCATTGTGCGATATGAGATATAACTGACCAACTGTTCGCCATGATAGTATCCTTGATATGGATTGCAGAGGGAGTATAAGATTAAAGTTAGGTTTAAGGTCAAGTTCGTTTTTTGTGACATTTTACTTATTTTTAAGTTTATATGTTTTATTTATATAACAAAGGCTTACATGAAATTTATATCTTTGTCCTTTTAAATCTTTTCAGGTTCTGTCAAATAAATCTCCATTAAACGTCGTGCATTTTCACCGCATGTAATATCTTCAGGTTTGTTTTTAATCGAATCTATAAGTTGTAAGATATTCTTTTTATTTTGAGTCAATGTTTTCTGCATTTTATTAATATCCTTGACCTTTTCTTCTAAAGCAGAAATGATCATATCATGATCCCAATTGGTCATATTTGCAGGTACTAAGGCTTTTATTTCCTCCAAAGTAAATCCGACTTGTTGGGCTTGTTTGATTAAAAGTAATTGTTGTAAATCATTTTCTGAATATTTGCGGTATCCATTTCCAAGGCGTTTCGGTTCAGGCAACAGCTTGATCTGTTCATAATAACGAATTGTAGGCGCATTCAATCCGCTCAACTTTGAAAGTTCACTAATATTCATTTTTAAAAACCTGCATACATTCAAGTTTACTTTAGACTTTCTTTGATTAATATTCAAGCGAAAATCACGTGATAAAACTTTAAAAAAGCGATTGACCTTAAAGCCAACTTTAAGCATAGCATAAATGCAATATTTAAATCCGAATCAAAAATTATGTTGAAAAAACAACGCTTACAGCAGTCTGCTTTCACTCTTTTTACAAGTCTTGTATTCACGCATTCTGCTTATGCAACAAATAATTTTATAGCAGTAAATCAAATTCCTAAGTTTTCAAACCCACAAGAGCATACAGTGATGACAAATAAGATTAATTCGAACCTCATAATTGCTGATAAACCTCGTACACAGTACCCAACAACAACTGAGTTTGTAACGGTTGAGTTTGGAATGCATCAAGTTCTAGTACCGAAAGGTGGTTTTTATGATCGCTTTCATACGAAACCGGATTTAGAAGAAGTCACAAAGGACCCTCGTATTGGTAATGTCGATTTTTTTAGAAAAATACCTAAAAAACTGGTTGATACGTATGTAGGGAAAGTATGGTCGCCTAACTATTATTATCAAAGTAGTCAAGTACAATTGTTAATGCTTGCACCTCTGGACAAGTTAAAAGCCAAGCTACCTGCCAAAGTTGAGCCATTAAGCCTCATCCCTGGTTATGGTCTGGTTTCTCTAACCTTTTATGCTTATAACATTTGTGATAATGATCCTTATGACGAGGTTTCCGTGGCAGTTGTCGTACGACGTCCAAATGCCAAAGGTTCAAGTATTGCTGAGTTGATTTCATCTATTCGAAAACATGAATATTATGGTTATGTTTTAGCATTACCTGTAGATACTGAAATTGCCCGTGTGCGTGGCGTGTATGGTTATCATTTACCGAAATGGCTAACTGCAATTGATTTAAAAATTGATGATCATGTCCAGGCACATCTATATGATACTCATGGGAATGTTGATATTCGTCTTTCAGCACCAACACCTAAACTAAAAACAGTAAAAAATCTGTCTCATCAAGAAAAGAAAACTCTGCTGAATCAGGTTGATGGCATTTGGTATAGTTCTTATGTGCAAGTTAATAACCAAACTTTTACACAAAAATTCTTTCCTAAAAACGTTGAGTTAATTAGAAGTAATGGACCAGTAAGTCAATTACTTGATCAGCTTGGGGCGAAAAAAATCTTACGTATGGATGTGATTAAAGATGCACAATTGGCTTTACATATGCCAATTCTGATTGATGAATGGAATAATAAATCAATGTTTAATGAACAAAAAGGGTGGTAAATAACATCACGTTTTTATTTTTCCTAAGAAAAAGAGTGCTATTAAACACTCTTTAATCTTTATAATTCCAAATTATGTTCTATTTCGCATTACTTGGCGATATTGTCTAGTACGCTTAGCCATTGTCAATTGTTGTAAAATTAATGCCCAAAGTGGAGACACCTTTGCATTGGTTACATTCCCTTGACTCAATTTGCGCAACTGATATTTTACAGTTGACATATTTGCGAGTGAGGCTAGGGCCTTATTTTTCCAACGAATTGGTTTCAATTGTGGTGCATTTTTTTGATTTAACCTCCATATATTTGGCAGATTGGGTTCAATGGCTAAGGCTGTTGCAATTCCCACCATATCTACACCACTTTCAATCACATGTTCTGCTACTTTTCTGCGTCTAATCCCGCCAGTCACCATAATTGGCATTTTTGCAATTTTTTGAATCTCAGTTGCAAACTCTAAAAAATAAGCTTCACGTGCTAAAGTTCTCCCATCACGTGCCTGACCTTGCATTGCAGGCACTTCATAACTTCCACCAGATAACTCTACCAAATCAACAGGTAATGTATTGAGCATTTCTACGACTTGTTTAGCATCATCAGCACTAAATCCACCTCTTTGAAAATCTGCAGAATTAAGTTTTACTGCAACTGCGAATTCTTTCGATACCATAGCACGAACTGCTTTTACGATTTCGATCAAAAGTCGTGCACGATTATTTAGAGAGCCTCCCCATTGATCTTTGCGATGATTACTTAAAGGAGATAAAAACTGACTGAGCAAATAACCATGTGCTGCATGGATTTCAACACCTGTAAAGCCTGCTTGTTCTGCAAGTTGTGCAGTGCGGGCAAAACGCTGAATCACTTCATCAATCATGGCTTGAGTCATTTCAATCGGGGTATCAAACTTATTTGACATTTTCCCTAAGTCAAGTGGAATTGGAGATGGTGCCCAAGTTTGCTGTCCTAAATTTGATTGCATTTGACGACCTGGATGATTAATTTGCATCCATACTTGTGAACCTTTTGAACGCGCGATTTTTGCCCATTGTTGAAATGCTATCAGATGTTTGTCATCCTCTAAAACAACACCTCCAGGTCCTGTCATTGCACGACGATCAACCATGACATTACCTGTAATGATTAAACCAGCACCACCTTCAGCCCAGGTTTTATATAATTTGAATAATTTTTGTTCAGGGAGGTGATTTAAATCAGCCATATTTTCTTCCATTGCAGCCTTAGCGAGTCTGTTTAAAACTACCTGACCATTTGGAAGAGTTAATGATTCAAAAATACGCATAAATTGTACCTCTGTTAATTTAAGATTCACTTTAAGGTTAAAGTAAACTTTAAGGTCAAGTTGTAAATCTAGATTCTCTCCAAAAAAAGAGCCACCTATAGGTAGCTCTGAATTACATTAAAAAATCAAAATAAATCAGTTTTGAATAAATGCTAGCAAGTCTGGATTAATCGTTTCGGCATTCACGGTCAACATCCCATGTGAAAAGCCTGGATAAACTTTTAAAGCCCCATTCTGTACCAATTCGACAGATAATTTTCCTGAAATTTCAAATGGTACAACTTGATCATCATCACCGTGCATAACCAAGACAGGCACAGTAATTTTTTTCAAATCCTCGGTAAAATCTGTTTGAGAAAATGCCACGATACCATCGTAATGTGCTTTTGCACCTCCCATCATACCTTGACGCCACCAGTTTTGAATTACTGCCTCTGATGCTTTTATACCTGGGCGATTAAATCCATAAAATGGACCTTCTGGTACGGCTCGGTAAAATTCAGATCTATTTTTAAATAATTGATTTTGAAAATCATCAAATACTTCTTTTGGTAGACCATCTGGATTCTTTTCAGTTTTTACCATAAGAGGGGGAACAGAGCTAACGAGGATCGCTTTCGAAACATGTTCTTCACCATGTCTTGCAATATAGTGTGCTACCTCACCGCCACCAGTAGAATGACCGATGTGAACTGCTTTACTAATTCCCAAGTGTTTAACTACAGTAGCAACATCATCCGCATAATGATCCATATCATGACCATCCCACACTTGAGATGAGCGACCATGTCCTCGTCGGTCATGTGCTACAACCCGATATCCTTTTTCAAGAAAATATAATAATTGTGCATCCCAATCATCGGAACTGAGTGGCCAACCATGATGGAAAAATAATACTTCCGCATCACGTGGTCCCCAGTCCTTATAAAAAATTTCAACTCCATCATTTGTAGTTACGTAACCCATGAAATGACTCCTTAAGAATTAAGATTTATTGAACAATTGGTTTGGTTTTGTTCAAAATTATCCTAACTTTAAAGTGTACTTTAGAGTCAATGCTTTTTATTTAGTTAGATTTGTTATTTGTAAACCAGGTATGCCATCCGCACTTTATATGCTGAATTTGATCATAGTCTATGATTAAGTTTTATATATTTTTCCTAGATTAGTATTTAAT
>NZ_OOGT01000388.1 GCF_900323515.1 Acinetobacter stercoris
CGTTTTGTGTGAAATTGTAATTTTTTATACTTTTGGAATAATTGTAAAATATGGAAATTTTAAAATTCATAAAAACCTTCAATAATTTGAATACTTATCTATTTTTAGCAATTCTTTTATTGACAACATTAAGTTTTTACTTCTTTTTAACCCCTATAGATTGATAACAGCGTCGGCGATGTTCAGATTGATATTCCTTGTGTTTCCATGCTCTTTAGCTAGAAATTTTAAGCCTGTACTGTCGACTAGCGGGTGAAGTCTATCATTGCTTTTTTGATAATGAATAGAAATCAAAGCGCTTTTATAGTTTGTAAATCGTCGTGTAGTCCGGTGCTGTACAGTTTAATCATAAAGATAGCGGAAACTTTTAATAAATTCTGTGACCATTTATAGAATTAAACAAAATAAGACCATCATGATTAAACTATACTGAATAGCTGTGTTTGAATAAGTTTGATTTCAACCTCACTTAGCTTTTGACTCAGTATACGATTGGGTATTACCTGATAAAGAGATTTCCTTGATTGATCAAAACTTGATTTAGTACACTCATTGTTTGTAATAGATTTAGATTTTAGTTCACTCGTCTGAGCGCTATATTACAGAATAAAATATTGAGAAAACTTTGTGCAACTAAGTTGCTTAATGTAAGGAGTCTAGAGCCTATTGAAAAAGAAATGAGTTCTTATATAGAACAGTGGGATGTGTCAACTAAGGGTTACTTTTAGTCTGTTTATTATGACTTTGTTTTCGAGATGAGGGTTCGTCTTCTGTTGTTTGAACACTCGAAGTGATCGGAGCGTCGATCACAAGATCTTTATTAAGATCGATTACAGTTGTATTTGGGGGATTTAATCCTGCCTCACGAATAATTTCTTTTTGTTTATCCAATGCAGTTTTTATATCTGCATTAATATTATTTGCAAGTGCTAAACTAGAAAGCAGAATACTGGTCATAATAACAATAATTTTATTCATCTTGCTTGTCTTTGATCATGTGCTGAAGAAAAAATATAACAGACATTGATGTGAAATATTATGAAGTTTAGATTACAGCCCAATTTTACGATGAGGGTATAAGACTATAAGACATTTGATTAACCCTGAGTGAAATTTATCTGGTTAATCTCTTAAAAATTATCAAAAAGATTAAGAAAACATAGCTTTCTTAAGTTTTCTAACCCTGTAAATTGTAATCACAAACCGATTTATATGAGTTTTTATTATGGATAGTTGATTCATTATAAGCATCTTTATTTGATTAGCATTAGTTTTATTCGAGTTGGTATATGAAAGTCGATATTATTTTATCAAACTTGTCTCTAGTTGTTCCTCTAAACATTAAACTCGCAAAAGATTAGCCGCGTTGGTTGAAATGTCTTTTTAGAAAAAGTAAAGAAACATTCTTTTTTGTATACGTTCAATTAAAATGTAATATTTTTTAATATATATTGATAATAATTATCATT
>NZ_OOGT01000393.1 GCF_900323515.1 Acinetobacter stercoris
ATTTTTAATATCTATTTTAATCACTCAATCCGGATTAAAATCTCATCTTTTGCCCCATATTCATTAATACTAATAAATCTCATATTGCTCATATTAGTGGATTGCAGACTCAGTTTTTGTTCAGAGTGTGGTTTTAAAAATAACCCATCACTCGAAACCAAATCAAGCATTCTGTGACCATCTTGCTGAAAAACTGAAGGAATAGAAATATAAAAAGGGGTAGGATTTTTAACCAGTAAATGTTCTCCACGATGCATCCATTTCAATTTTTTAGCTGCGTGTAGTGCATCATCTGAAATACTGCTTGGACGATAAAAAAGTTTAATACGCGATCGTATAGAAATTTGCATATAATTTTGTTGCGAACCAGCACTATGTTTTGGTTTAGGCGGGATATCCACAACATTTAACCAGAATATACTTTCCTCCGTTTTTTTTAATTGTTTTGCCGCAGGCAATGCCATAATTCTCAGAAACTGACTATTTTTAGGATTTATTTTAGAGATAGGTGGAGTTAAAACAAAAGGGACACTGATTTGCTCTGGCAAAGCTTTTGGGTCTCCATCATCAATCCATGCCTGAATCAATGATGGCTCTTCGGAATCATTTCTAATCTCTATCATTACGTCATTTGTATTTGATGGATAAACAACCCTCGTTCCCATAATTACACTGGCTGAATATGTAATGTTGGAAAAAAATAAAATAGCCATTAGCCCTTTTTTAATCAGATTTCCACTCATTGACTCTAACTTTTTAAATTCAACTCTTTTCCATATAAAGTCAAAGTAATACATATCCAACCTTTATAAAACTATTGATAATTAACCATATAATGTACTGATGTCGCAACCATTCCTTCTGTAGATGCACCATTTGCATAATATTGTGCAGCATAACGCATCGTCGCATTACCTAGCCGATCAACTGAAATCTGCTGACTATCTCGATTAAGCTGGTTTTGCTGTGTAATGGAAATAGGTTGATTATTGTTGTTTAATATTTGTACCTGCACATTTCTTGCTGCGTTCAAAGTTGCCTGATTATTTAAACGCCCAGAAGTACTATCAACTGTCAGTCCAGGCTCAAAATATGTTTTTGCTTTATTACCAGCAGTACATGCAGTTAAATGAATGACAAACGTTGTTGGAGTTGCACCAGAAGCTTTTAATGTTTTCTCTGACACATTTGGAAGGTCAATATTAATATTTTCCCGACTACCACTATTAATAGTGCACGTCTGTGCAATTATTTTCCCTTTAAAAGTTATAGATCCATCAGCAGCGTATAATGGGTTAATTAAAATTAACAATAATCCAAATAAAGCAATATTTCTCATAATATTT
>NZ_OOGT01000398.1 GCF_900323515.1 Acinetobacter stercoris
ATTTATTAGAATTAGATTAAAATATTTTATTGAACAACACCTATAAGTTTTTATTAATAAAATCTTCCTAGACTGACTTGGTGACACCCCGTCTTAGTTCATACAGCAATTAACTTCTTTTACACTTCATCTGAAATCCAAGTCTAATAAAAAACGCCCCTTTGGGGCGTTTAATTTTTAAATGTACTGTTGGAAGAAATGAATAATTTGTGGCATGTACGGACGGATAAAAATCAGGAAGAAAATTCCCAACATCAGTGCCCATTTTAAAATGTAATACAATGTTCGGTTAGATGCTTTTAAGGCTTTTGCTTTTAGGCGGATTTGATAAACATAACCAAAGGCTTTATTTAATCCCCCTGTTTGGTCACCCGCTTCGTTTGGTGAACTTGCTGCTGTCATGACATTTTTACCAAACCAATGGTTAAATTTTTCCATGATCCGACTTTTTAAAGGACGCTCAACATCAGCAAAAAAGATAATCCGATTTTGATCTGTCTTATTTTCAGCATAATGAATATAAGTTTCATCAAAAACCACACTCTGCCCATCACGCCATGAATATCTTTGACCATCGACATCGATAAAACAACGGTCATCATTTGGTGTCATCAAACCTAAATGATAGCGAAGCGAACCCGCATATGGATCACGATGACGAACCAGACGACTATCTGGAGCAAGTTCAGTAAACATTGCTGCCTTAATTGTTGGCAGTGTTTTTAACAATGCCGTTGTTTTTGGACAAAGCTCAGCAGCTGAAGGATGTGCTGAATCATACCATTTCAAATAAAAACGTTTCCATCCCGTTTTAAAAAAGGAATTAAATCCTAGGTCATCATATGTACTTGAAGCTTTAATTCCACCTTTAGCATAAAGTGCTTGAGCTTCATCTCGTATCATTTCCCAGTTTTCATCCAGCACTTTGAGATCCGCAAAATATTTGGTATCGATATAAGGCTGATTTGGTACTTTTGAAAAGATATACATCAAGAAGTTAACGGGGGCAAGAATCGTTGAATGGTCAAAAAACTGACGATAAAACGAATGACGCACTTTGCCGCGATTTTGGATATACAATGCTGAAATCACAAAAATCGCCAATATGATCCACTTAATCATACAGCTACTCACATTTGAGAAAACTTATTTATTTCGTTTTCGAGTTTGAGAGATAATTCAATAAAATTTTTAAGTGTATTAATAATAGCAAATTCATGGGAAAAGTTCAGGATTATAATCATTTTTCCTTTTTAGATAGGTTTTGTTG
>NZ_OOGT01000400.1 GCF_900323515.1 Acinetobacter stercoris
TTATAAATATATGGTGGGCGCTGACGGGATCGAACCGCCGACATTCTGCTTGTAAGGCAGACGCTCTACCAACTGAGCTAAGCGCCCTGAGTAAGGGTTAACAAAGGCAACTTTGTTTGAGTTCAAAAAACTATAGTTTTTCAGCTCACTCTTTTTGTAGCATGACGACATAGGTCAATATTTTTTATAATAGCTTCTCAGATTCCAGGAATCAAGAGAAATGGCGCAGCGGACGGGACTCGAACCCGCGACCCCCGGCGTGACAGGCCGGTATTCTAACCAACTGAACTACCGCTGCACTACGGTGTTTTGCTTTACACAAAACAAAATCTTTTAAAAATTGGTGGGCGCTGACGGGATCGAACCGCCGACATTCTGCTTGTAAGGCAGACGCTCTACCAACTGAGCTAAGCGCCCTAATGAAAAATAGTGTTGCTATTTTTATAATGCAAAAACAATCAAATATTGCTATTACATTTTTCACACTCATGATCAGGGAATCAAGAGAATGGCGCAGCGGACGGGACTCGAACCCGCGACCCCCGGCGTGACAGGCCGGTATTCTAACCAACTGAACTACCGCTGCACTGCGGTACTTTGCCAAAGCAAAGAAAATATGGTGGGCGCTGACGGGATCGAACCGCCGACATTCTGCTTGTAAGGCAGACGCTCTACCAACTGAGCTAAGCGCCCTGATAAATAAAAATAGTGTTGCTATTTTTATAATGTAAAAACAATCAAAAAACTGATTTTACACTTTCCACCCTATGATCAGGTAATCAAGAGAATGGCGCAGCGGACGGGACTCGAACCCGCGACCCCCGGCGTGACAGGCCGGTATTCTAACCAACTGAACTACCGCTGCAGAATCACAATATACATTGTATACAAACAATCAGAAATCAAAGTGGCGCAGCGGACGGGACTCGAACCCGCGACCCCCGGCGTGACAGGCCGGTATTCTAACCAACTGAACTACCGCTGCACTAAAATTCCTAACATAAAGGTTTGGTGGGCGCTGACGGGATCGAACCGCCGACATTCTGCTTGTAAGGCAGACGCTCTACCAACTGAGCTAAGCGCCCTTTACGTCTTTATCGTTTGTGTGGTGCATTATAGAGAATCTTTACTGACTGTCAAACGCTTTTCTCCTTGAAATTCTATTTTTAAGTCTGAATGATTAAAAAATAGGTTATTTTCACGGTATTTAGCCATTTTTTGTTTATTATTTATCT
>NZ_OOGT01000403.1 GCF_900323515.1 Acinetobacter stercoris
ATTCTATTTAATACCAATATTGTATATAATCATACAATATTGGTATACAGCTCAAATCACATATCAAGCCAAGTTCTAAATCAACATTTGAACGTTAACTTAACGAATACCATTTTTTTCTAAAACCGGTAAAACATGATCTCTAAAATATGGGAACTCTTCTGCGTAGTCCAGAAATGACAGTGTTGTGCCACTAAAGCCTGTTTCATGCAATTGCATTAATCCATGTGCAACTTGTTCTGGTGTTCCGACCAAAGGGAAACCACCATGCCCAACAGCTATACGTTGTCTAAGTGTTTCTAAAATATCATGTGGAAAACTTTGAGCATGGGCAAAAAGTAGATTCATTAAATTCTGTACAGCTTCCGTATCGGCATTTGCAACTTGACGATCCCATTCTGCCTGAGCCTCAGCTTCTGTTTCACGACAGATCACATGCGAAAAAGTCATAACGTTAACATTACGCCCAAGAGCTTTACCTGCTTGTTTTAACTCTTTAATTTCTGCTACAGATCGCTCTAACTCTGATGCGGGGGTAAATAAAAAGTCAGCATTTTGTACCGCAAAATCACGCCCTTGCTTGGAGCCTGCTGCATTAAATATCGGAGGGCTTTTTAAAGGCTTAGGTTTGCCATAGGAACCTTTGGTATTAAAGTATTTTCCATTCCAGTCAAAAGGCTTGTCACTACTCCAGAGCTTCTTGATGAAATCGAACCACTCCTGTGCATAGCCATAACGGGCATCATGGTTATCTTCTAGTGTTAAACCGAGTGCATCGTATTCAGGCTTATTCCACCCTGCAACAATATTTAAACCAACACGATCAGCACTTACTTCTGCCATTGTTGCAATTTGTTTTGCAATCACCATCGGGTGATTTACAGAAGCATGCACCGTTGCAAAAACAGTAATATTTTTAGTACTCGCGAGTAAAGCTGTCGCCCATGTTACTGTTTCCAAAATCGTACCTTGAAAGTCTTTTTCACCGCCATAACCAATAAATCTGGCAATTGGCAACATAAAATCAATACCTGCATCATCTAGCAATTGTGCAAGTTCTAGATTCTTTTCCCAGCTGGCATCCCACCCATCAGTAAGTTTTGATGGCGTCATTCCTCCTGAACAGTTCGAAGCAAAAGTACCTAAAATAAATTTCTTATTCTCTAAAAACGGATGTGTTTGCATATCTTTTCCCTAAGTCGATGAG
>NZ_OOGT01000406.1 GCF_900323515.1 Acinetobacter stercoris
CCGTAGATATAAAATAAAGGAAGATGAAATGGATATTTTTAAATCAGCCACTAAAAAGTTACTAATAGTAAGCCTCATCACATTAACTCAGATATCGCATGCAGAATTTAAACGTTTTTCTATATCAGCAGGGTGGTTACATGTTATGCCACAAGGTAATGCAAATCCTTTTAATATAAACACAGCTGTAGCCAATGGAACTAATTCAACTGTTGGGGCAATTTCTCCAAATGGATTTCTAAATGCTTTAGATCCAAGCGCAAAAGTACCAGATACAGATCAAACTTATAAAGATACATTGACACAACTTATAAATATGCCAGGGTTAGAGGAGCTTTTAAAAGATGAAAATGGAAATGTTAAGCCAGAGATAACAGGTTCAGCAACTGTGAACGATCTGGATAGATGGGAATCACGAGGAACTGGTCTAGAAGCTGATGATGTTGATACTTTAGGTTTAATGTTTAACTACTATATTAATGATAATGTATCATTACAATTGATTGGAGGAATTCCACCTAAGGTGGATATTAAAGGAAAAGGAGAGATTTTTGCCCCGATGTCTGGGATGGCGCATACTGGTATAGGCTTGGATATACCTCTTCTACAAGATATACCTATTACTACTCTAGGGAATAAATCTAAAGCTGCTACAGTCCGTGCATGGACTCCTGCTTTAGAAGCACAATACCAGTTTGGGAAATCAGGAGTAAATAAATTCCGCCCATATATTGGAGCGGGGTTGATGTATTCGCATTTCAGCAATATTAAATTAAATGGTCAAATAAAAGCAGATTTAATTTCTGCGGGACATATGATTCAAAATGTATTAGACGGTCAAGCTGGTGCTGCATTAGATGGAAAATCTTCCAATGCAAATCCATTTGTTCGAGTAAAAACTACTGATGCTATTGCACCTATTATTAGTCTTGGTGCCACTTATGATTTTACTTCAAATTGGTACGCAGTTGCGTCAGTGTCATATGCAAAACTAAATAATCGAGCCAATATTGATGTGATTGATAGTAAGACAGGAAAGCAGTTAATACATGCATCAACTAAAGTTGATATTGATCCATTAATCACTTATCTAGGTGTGGGGTATCGTTTTTAAGTAGATTTGATATCATCAATATATCTATATAGTCATAGAGCTCTTTTTTATAAAATAGT
>NZ_OOGT01000108.1 GCF_900323515.1 Acinetobacter stercoris
ATTATTAACCTAGTACAGTACCAAAATAAATTAACCACCTTAAATTCCATTAAATATTAAAGAAAATTTTAGAGCCTGATGTCAGGATTTTCCTCCATAACAGTTTAAAGTAGAAATATATTAGTATAATAATCACCTAAAAATAAAAGAATATAAAATCAGCATTATAACCATGATTGGCAGTAAGGTATAAAGTGCAATATTTATGGCACTTTTCCCAGCCTGCATAATGATGTCGATCAACTCCATAATCAACGTTGCTCCATGCGTTATAAATCATAAAAAGCAAGATATTATCAATATAATACTTTTAATCTGATATAAAGTTTAATAGATATTTCATGAATTTATCATAAACTGGATGACCACATATGGATGACCCGAATATGGAAATTGACGAAGAAATCACCCTGAAAAAAATCCAGATTTTTTTAGCATTCATGCGTAATGGTAATCTTACCAAAGCTGCTAATGAAATGCAGATGAGCAATGTCAGTATTCATAAAGCCTTACATTCTCTGGAAGCAGCACTCAAGTGTTCATTGTTTAAAAATGAAGGACGTAATCTGATTCCCTTAAAAAGTGCCTATGTCTTAGAAGAACATTCACAAAAAATTGTCAGGGATATCATTGTCGCTGTAGAAAAAACCAGAGAAGCTGCCGGATTTGCTGCTAAAGTTCTGAATTTGGGATCACTCTATTCACTGACAGTGAACACATTACCTTCGATCATCAGTGGTTTAAAAATCAGGCGTGGTGAACTGGATATACAACTATTACTCAATTCAAATTTTGATCTGGTTAAAAAACTTAAAGCCAACGAGCTTGATGCGATTATTGTCGCTTTAAATGACAGTACCATAGATTCTGCTTTTGAATATCTTCCCATGTTTTCTGATGATATATTTTTGGCAGTGCATAAAGATTCACCTTATGCCCATTTACCAGAAATTGATCTCAGTATAGTAAAAGATGAAACCTTTATTACGTTAACCAAAGGATTTGCAACACATAATGATAGTGACATCATTTTCAAAAAAGCAGGGTTTGATCCAAATATTGCGCTCCAGGTGAGTGATATTTTCACCCTGATCAGCATGGTCAGTTCAGGGGTTGGCATGGCTTTACTCCCAGGCCGGATTTCTTCTGTTTATGAAAGCTCGGTAAAACTTATTCCTTTACAGGCAAAGTACCATATTCAACAGGAAATTGGATTAATTTTCCTGAAACACCGTGAACGTGATCCTAATCTTTTAGCATTGATCGCAGAGTGCCGTATGTTTTCCAAACATTATTTACCAGCTAAATAAGGCAATCCTGTTATGTATCCGGATTGCCTTTTATTGATTTTAAACACCGATAATTGCACGTACAGTAAAATACAGTATGGTTGGTCCCATCAAACAGCCTAGTCCTGTATGAAACGTTGCGGTCAGCGCCCCATAAGGTACGAGACGGCGGTCTGTCGCAGCAAGTCCAGCTGAAACGCCACTTACTGTTCCAGCTAGACCTCCAAAGATCATGGCTGAACGGGGATTATCCAATCCCATAAATTTTGCTGTCATCGGCGTCGTGACCATAACACAGATTGACTTTACCAAACCCGTTGCAATCGATAGTGCCATGACATCTGAACTTGCTCCAATCGCTGCTCCCGTCACAGGTCCGACAATATAAGTCACTGCGCCTGCACCAATGGTTGTGATACTCACTGCATCCCGATAACCAAAAACCCACGCAAAAATACACCCTACAATAAAAGGTAAAATCGTACCGAGTAGCAATGAAAAGGCCCCGATAAAACCTGCCTTTTTAGCTTCTGTAACCTGAACCTCAAAAGCGGTAGCAACGATAGTAAAGTCACGCAGCATTGCACCACCCATCAAGCCTACACCTGAAAACAGGGCAATATCGGTTAACCCTTTTTGACCACCAGTATATGTCCCTCCAGCCCATGCCAAAATCAAGCCGATAATGATGGCAATCGCAGAGCCATGTACCCGGCCATTGGTCAAATATTTTGAAAGTTTGGTGGAGAACCACATAATCAGAGCAATCAAGGCAAATGCAGTAATCAAGCCAAGATGGGTTAAATCCTTGAGAAGTAAATCAGCCATGTGCTTTACCCCCTATACGTTCTAATCCAAGTTCATCTTCTTCTTTTGGTAAAGGATCGCCTTTTTTATAACGACTTAGACCTGCAATCACCAAAGTGCATACAAGCACTGAAAAAATTGCAGCCAGCACAGCCATGTGACCACTCGAAAGTGCAGCAACTACATTTTGTTGAGCTGCCATTGCAACAACAACAGGAATGTACATACTGCCCCAGAATGCCACACCTTTTTCAGTTTCAGGTAAAAGTATTCTTCTTTTATGTGCAAAATAGCGTATTGCAATCAGTAAAATCATGGCAATACCCACACCACCGACATTTGATCTGACGCCAAATAAAATACCTAAACCATCTCCAATGATAACGCCTACCAAAGTACAGATTGCAAGCAATCCCACTCCATAAATAATCATTTGATTTCCCTCTTATTGCTTTGTAGATTCACTTCTACCTGCTATTTTCCATTGTTTTAATAGATGCTTTGGGATTCCTCATTCATCGCATCTACCAAGCTATCTATTCGTGTTCCCTGAAAAGATAAAACTTTGCCATTTTTAAACACACGTTTTGCCAAGCCTGTTAATACTGTTCCTGGTAACATTTCAATCTGTAACCGGTTACCTCGCTCCCATGACGCTTCCACTGTACTTTCCCAGTCAATTGTTCTGCACATGTTAAAAGCCAGATCCTCTTTGATCAGATCACCCTGAATGATTCGCCTTGCTGATGTTCCACTCAAATATGAAATTTGAGGCTGTTTAAATGTGATTCCCTCCATTTCCTTATAGAGTTGCTTTGCCTGACTACTTAACAGCTCACAATGCGAAGGGATACTGACATTTAATGGCTTTATCACCGCACCTTGCGCTTTTGCAATTTGTGCAACCCTTTGCATTGCATCTATTGCCCCCGAAATCACGATCTGGTTATGCGCATTGATATTTGCAATAAAAACACTTTTTGTCTGTTGATAAACCTGATCAACCCAAGACTCGACAAGCTGCTGATCTGCACCAAGTAGTGCATACATGCCATATCCTTTTGGGAATGCGTCTTGCATCAATGTTCCTCTTAAAGCAACAAGTTTTAACGCATCTTCGTATCTGAGTACTCCTGACACTACAGCTGCTGACCATGCACCAATGGAAAGCCCTGCCACAAAGTCAGGTTGAACACCTTGTTGCAAAAGCAAATCTGAGCTGCACACACCCGAAATCAGTAAACAGAGCTGAACTGCTCTGGTGTTTTCCAGAGCCTCTGCCTGATCCAGCTCAAATACATCCTGTTGTAAAGCATCCGTTGCCTGTTCTAAATATTGCTTGATCCGTTTTGTCTGAGGCAACTCATGCAACATGTTTACTTTCTGAGCACCTTGCCCTGGATATACCCATATAGTTGCCATTGGACTTTCCTTTTTATGCCCATGGATTTACAACAAGTAGTGCAGTGTCATTACGTTTCAATAAAACCTGATCTGTTGTCTGCATCCACTCTTTTAACGCCACTCCACCCTGAGGCGTCTGTAGCTGGATATCCAGTTTCAATCCACTGACCCGTAATTGATCAAATAAAAATTTTGCCAAATCTTTCTCGAGATATGTATCAACACGAATGATCAAATCAATATCACTATTTTCAGTTAATACGTTCATTCCAGTTGCCAGCTCATAGGCAAAACTTCCCGTATAGCCCCAGATATAATCAATCAATACTCGGTGCACATGTAGAAACTGTTCTTCTATATGGGGATACTTTGCAGCATCCAGATGAATCAAATTTTCAGGTTTTAACTGCCGAGAAACCATAGACTTCGGCATTTGCGTAGCATAACGTTGATGTCTATGCTTCCCTCTTACGCCTACAGCGACCATGTCAGGGGGGGGCTGTGCACGCCTGACAACTACAGGTTGATTTTGAGAAAGTACATCTTTTATCCAGTCAGGCGCAGCAGACTCTAACCAGTCATCAGTCATTCCCCATAACAAATCATGGGCTTGATAGCATGTATTCATCACCATTGCTCACGCAATAACTGACGTACATATTTTGACGCCTGACGATTTGGAGCATTTAGACGATGTTTTAAATCTATAGACTGACTTTGTCGGATATCCTGATCTGCATTTAAAAGATGCCCGATGACCTTTTGCACATCGGCTTCATCTGGATTTTCAGGATTCGATACAGTCAAAATATCTGAGAGTAATCCTAAACTGGCATAACTTTTTAAGTCATAAGCCATAGGTGCAATACTGGCAGCTAATTGCTCCATCTCTTCCACTGTCCGTAATGTCACTCTTGCAGCTGACTCTTTGCCCATAGCATGCACCATGACACCCTGATCATCTAAAGCGATGATGCGATTGGCTTGATAACCATGTGCCAAAAATGCCCCCGACATAGACTTGCCAACTAACAGGCTAATCACCGGATGTTTGGCCAAGCGTGCACGGACATAACTGTCTACAGCTCCAGCCAAAGCTTGATGTATCCCCAGTAATTCTTCACGGCGTCCATATGCCTGACTCGGTACATCAACGATGGCTAAAATACTTCTTTTATTTTCCTTGTCCTGATCTACCTGTATAACATCATCGACAACTCTGGATAACGTCCATCCTTCGAGTAAGCCCGCTTCTCCGTGTCTAGAACGAGGGTAGATATTATGCGCATCTGGAACAATAGCAATAACGCGAATTTCACTTTGACCCAGCATTCCATCTGCTGCTAAAACCGAATTTAAACCTGTATCAATTTTTCGAAAATTTTGAGTCAGTGCATTAAACCAGTTCGCTCCACGTACCGAAGTTTTGGATATGTTAATGTCCATATTCATCATGATTCTCCCTGATATAAGTGCTGCACCTGTTCAGGTGTGATTTGCTCTGAAGTATCCACATTCAATAACCGATTCAGAAAAAAATCATACCGGGTACTTCTATATATTTCAGGTTTTCCTGTTTTTAAATAATCCCTAACCTGATCAAGTAATTGCATCCGGTCATCTGCAATAAAAGCATCGACCAAGTGACTCTGAAAGCGCTGTTCACCACCAGTAATACTCCAGATAAATGGACGATTTTTTGAATCATATTCTTCCAGTCCTGCTTCTTGCTCGATCACTTGTGGCCCATTCAAACCTAAGCGCCCTTCACGTGACATGATCAAATAGCTACATAATCCAGCCGCAATCGACATACCGCCAAAACAACCAACACTCCCTGCAATCACACCAATCACAGGTTGATACTGCCTAAGCTCAACAATCGCTGACTGAATTTCAGCAATTGCAGCCAAGCCCAGATTTGCCTCCTGTAAACGTACGCCACCAGTTTCCAATAATAAAATAGCTGCTGTAGGTATGCCTTTTTGGTTATCTTCAATTGCCAGTTCAAGTGCGCCCGCAATTTTTGCACCACCCACCTCACCGAGACTTCCTCCCTGAAATACGCCTTCTATTGAAATCACCACAACCGGATGTTGCTGGATCAGCCCCTTTGCAACAATCACACCGTCATCTGACTGAGGAACAATATTCTGTTTCACTAACCACGGAGAAGTAACTTGCTGAAACGGATCAACCAATTCCCGAAACGTCCCGATATCAAGTAATGCTTGGGCACGCTGTCTTGCTGTCAACTCATTGAAGCTCTGTTTTTCTAATAAACTTTGAATATTAGCCATGTTTCACCTCTTCAAATGCTTGCTCCAGACGCAACCGCACTACACCAGGAGTTGCGCCAAAATCATTAATCTGAATGTTGACAGCAGGTGGTACTTGCACACTAAAGACCCTTTCAAATAAATTTTTCCAACGCGCTGAACTACCATCAACGGATGTTGTCACTTGAATCTTTGCTATCCCTGCTGTATTGGGCTGTAATAAAATTTCCAGATCACCTGAACCCACACACCCCACAGTGATACTTTTATTTGCTGTTTCACCAGCCTGAAATTCAAAATTTAGTATTTCCATATCTAGTTCCTTGTTATTGTTGATAGTTCTGCGCTACACGATCCAAAAACAAAGTTACTGCTAACAAATCAGCAACTCCACCCGCAGAAGCTTTTATTTTTAATAAATCTGCTTCCAGTTCATTCAATTTTCTGCGCCCTGCCAGACTTGAACTACCACCGACATCTAAAATCTGCTGTGCACCTGCCTGCATTCGCTTTAAACCCAGTTCACCTGATCTATACAGAACACAGGTATCTTCAAGTTCAGCCATCATGGCAAAAAATGCATCGAGCTGAGCAAACTGTTCCCGCATACCATATGCACGACTTCGATAAAGTTGTGGCAACCCCTGATTCATCACAACAGGAAAACCCATCTGTGCCTGATATTTTGCACCCTGAACACCATATTTTTTTTGCACCTGTTGCCCATGTGATAGTTTTTGCTGGGGAATAAAGCGATCTTCTATCTGTGCAATTTCAGCAACGATTTCACAAATCTCTCTTGCTGAAATGCAATCATTGTTATGAATGACAAATGCAGATGCAGTTACAGATAATCCCATAGCCCAAATCGCACCACGATGTGTATTGATCCCATGAGTTACAAGCAACATCTGCTGTTCACCATTGCGACCAATCTCGCCAACTTTTTCACGCAAATCTCGATCTATACAAGAAGCTTGCATGGCTTCTAAAGCCATAGCTTCAAACATTGGAAATAAACTGCGGGCAGATTGTTCCATCAAAGGCAAAGTCAGATCTGTATGCGCACCACTTCCACGCCGATCAACTAAAGCTGGTTTTGGTGTCAAATTAACTTCATCAATAAGTGATTCAACAGCAAGCGTAGCCAAAGAGTGGCTCAGACTGAATGATGTCTGTAAATGAGCTAGATTCATTACCAACTCCTAAATTTTGCAGGAGGCTCATATAGCCCATCAGACCAATCCACCAGATCCGCAATATTTTTGGCAGCGAGTAATTCTCGGGTAGCATCTGTACGACGAATTCCCAAATCTTCAGGAAAGACCACCAAACCTTCTTCACGTAAACGCTGAGTCGTTGCAGAATTATGATTCAGACCAATACTGGTCACTCCCGCAACAGCAGCAATCATCTCTTGGCGTTCTTGTAAACTTCTGGCTTTGTATAAATAAGCGATACCTTCCTCAGTAAGCAAATGAGTAACATCATCACCATAGATCATGATCGGAGCCACCGGCATACCAGCTTTTTTGGCAACGTCAATTGCATCCAGTCGATTTACAAAAGTTGCTTTTCCACCATCCTGAAATGTTTCTACCATTTGCACGACCAGTTTCTTGCCCCGTGCCAGATAAGTCGCAGTTTCATCAGTTGAAATTTGGCGCATGTCTAACCATGCAGGTGTCGCATGACGACGACCACGAGGGTCGTGCCCAAGATTCGGAGCACCACCAAACCCAGCCAGACGACCTTTAGTGACAGTAGATGAATGACCATCTGCATCGATCTGGAGTGTTGCCCCGATAAACATATCAATGGCATACTGCCCCGCCATTTGACTCATCATACGGTTTGAACGCATTGATCCATCTTTACCCGTAAAAAATATATCGGGACGAGCCGCAACATATTTTTCCATTCCAAGTTCAGAACCAAAGCAAAAAACACTTTCAACCCATCCGGACTCGATTGCCGGGATCAAGGTTGGATGAGGATTCAAAGTCCAGTTTTTACAAATTTTCCCTTTTAATCCCAACGATTCACCATATGTCGGTAAAATCAGTTCAATTGCAGTGGTATTAAAACCAATACCGTGATTGAGAGACTGGACATTATGTTTTACATAAATACCTTTAATTGCCATCATTGCCATTAAGATATGTACTGGCTTAATATGCTTTGGATCACGGGTAAACAACGGTTCGATATAAAAAGGTTTGTCTGCAACGACAACGAAATCGACCCAAGAGGCTGGAATATCGACTCGCGGTAACTCACTAACATCATCAACAAGTTCATTAACCTGAACGATCACAATGCCATCACTAAATGCAGCTGGCTCTATTAAAGCTGGTGTATCCTCTGTACTTGAACCTGTATAAATATTACCTTTACGATCAGCCATAAATCCTGCTGATAAAACAACATTTGGAATAAGATCAACCATCAAACGCGCATACAATTCAGCATAAGTATGAATTGCACCGATTTCTAATAAACCATCTTCAAGTAATTGACTAATTCTCAGACTTTGAGTACCGGCATAGGCAAAATCAATTTTTTTTGCAATTCCCTTTTCAAATAAATCCAAATGCTCTGTTCGCCCAACACTTGGCATGATCATATGCAAGTCATGTAATATTTCAGGATTGACTTGAACCAGAGAGCGAGATAAAAAATCTGCCTGCTTTTGATTATTTCCCTCTAAAATAACTTTATCACCCGAACTAATTAATTTTTCCAAAACAGTCACAATCTGTGCAGTTGGAATAACAACCCCATCGGTATACTCGCTTACAATATCTAGCTTTGTTTGTTTTGCTTGACGGCGCTTGTTCCAGATTCGCTCTTTAAGCTGTACTAATCCACCCATGTTGATTCCCTGATTAATGGTGTAAAGGATGTTGTACCTATAAAAGCGCTTTATTAATTCTCAATCAATCAACCTGACGTAGCATTCATTAACCTGAAGTTAACTATAAAAGATCAGGATTTTTGACATTCCAGAAATCGGATGCCTCACTACATCCACTTCTATATGTCCCCAAACCCAGTTATTGCTATCGATAATGTCCCCATGATCTGGGTTACCTTGTAAAATGACAAATAATTTATATATTCAGGTAAATTTTGCGATGTTTTTTTGATAGATTCATATAAGATAAAACGGTTTTTCAATTTTTATAATATTTCAACTTATTTATGCATTTACTGAGTCCTACCCATGAATGATCAAGCGAAACGAAATAAAGGATCATCAATAACACGCGTATTAGAAATCATTGAAGCCATTGGTGAAGCAAGCCATCCCCCATCTCCTCTGGATTTATCTATTTCGCTGGATATCCCGAAACCCAGTATTCACAGATTGATCCAGCTTTTAGAAAAAGAAGGTTATGTCAAAGTAGATTTACACGGTGGTCTAGTTATCGGTCATCGTGTCAATCGTTTACTATACAACGTCTGGGATAATGAAAAAGCACGCATTGAACGGATCTCTATTTTAGAAAAACTCTCAAGTAAAATTGGTGAAACTTGCGGAATTGCAATTTTGCAGGATAACCAAATGCTGTATGTTGACCGGGTACAAACCAACTGGCCGTTGCAGGTTTATTTACCTGTCGGCTCAAAAGTGCCTTTATGGTGTACCTCAAGCGGCAAACTCTTTTTAAGTTATTTATCAAATGAAAAACGTGCCAATATATTAAAAAATCTGAGTATTACCCAATTTACGAAAAATACGATCACTGATATTTCTGCACTTGAAGAAAATATTCAAAATATTCGTACTAAAAATATTGGTTCAGATAACGAAGAATTTATAGCAGGGATGGTGGCATGTTCAGTACCTGTACTACATCCAGATGGCGAAATTATTGCAAGCCTTTATACTCATGCACCTACTATTCGAAAATCTCTTGATGACCTGATGTCTTATGAAAAAAATCTAAGGCAGGCAGCTAAGGATCTCACGACCTATATCGCAAATTCACTTGAAGAATAATGTCTAAATTAAAATAAAAGAGTTTGTTGATATTTCAAATGCGGTGTTTTGCAATGTCAACAAACCCTAGATATTGGCTACGCCATTTTTCAATAGCATAGCTCGAATAAACCAATATCGAAAACTAAGGCAATTCTAGTTTTTTACGCATGGATAATATATCTATCAATGCTTCATCACGTTTGGCAAGTAAATCAAATTCACCTAATTTTTCAATAAATACCTGAGTTTGTTGATCTAGTTTTTCAATTTCATTTTCATCTAATGTATAAGCATGCATATCTCCCCACCACTCCATCATTGGTCCACCCAAATGATGTAATGCAGCTTTAAAACCTTGCTGATTTGCCAGTTGCATATTGAGGTATGGCCCATATATTGCCCATCTCAAACCTGGACCATTGGTGATGGCGATATCAATATCTTCAGCACTGCACACACCCTCTGAAACCAGATAAAAAGCTTCTCTCCAGAGTGCAGACTGAAGTCTGTTTGCAACATGACCTTTTACTTCTTTATGAATCAAGATAGGTTTTTTACCTAAATGACTATAAAACTCAAATGCTTGATCCTTATACGTTTGAGAGGTTTGTTCACCACCAATGATTTCTACCAGTGGCAGTAAATGTGGAGGATTAAAAGGATGTCCCAATACGATACGCTCAGGATGTAGACTGTTTTTCTGAATATCTGAAACTTTTAGACCAGAAGAACTAGAAGCGATAATGGTTGTTTCAGGACAGTTTTTCGTAATATTTAAATAAAGATCCTGTTTTAAATCTAAACGCTCAGGTCCATTTTCCTGAATAAAATCAGCCTCGGCTACAGCATCTGCCAACTCATTTTTAAAATGGAGCTGAGCGAGTAACTGAGTAACTTTCCCATCAAAATCTGTTTCATGATCCAGTTCAAAAAGATCACGTAAATAAATAGTCACACGATTTTTTAAATTTTCTTCAGCATCAGGTGCAGGATCGTAGGCATAAACATTAAAGCCCTTATACAAAAAAAATGCAGTCCAACTCGCACCTATTACGCCTGTTCCTACAATGGCAATATTCTTGATCTGTTTCATTTCAACTCACCTTTTCCAGAGTCATTCTTTTTTCCAGACCACACTAAAACATTTCTTTTAAATGGTTTCAATAATTTTTATTTGATACTTTTAGATAGATCTTTTTTCAGTTTTTACCTTTTATAAAAAATAAATATTTAAAAAATAAAAAGAAAATATATATTTAAAAAACATTCACAATGACTAATTTTTATGCTATTAATTTAATAATGATACATATCGTATCATTATTTTGATTATTTCAAAAAAAGGAATGACTAAATAGGAAAACTATGGAGAGTTTTTCAATCAATAAAGGATGATTGTTCATTGGAGTTTTGTTTTTAAATAACGATTAGATGCAATGATTCTTTGTTTGAAATTTGGGGTTCCTGATCAGTGGAATAATAAAAGTCAGAAATTGCAAAACAACAGTAAAAACAAGAATGAATCTTGTTTGGTTAAATTACGCATGGTCGCTGTATAGCCTTCAACCTATACGATTAGTCATGCTTATGAGAGGTAGCTCATGAGTGTTATCATTACAATCGCAGCATTAGTTACATTAATGATTGCTGCATATCGGGGTTTAAGTGTCATTCTCGTTGCCCCTATTATTGCTTTAATTGCCGTCTTTTTGACAAGCCCGGCAGATGTTGCTCCTGCATTCACCAGTGTTTTCATGGAGAAAATGGTTGGCTTTATCAAACTCTATTTTCCAGTATTTTTATTAGGTGCAATATTTGGAAAACTCGTTGAAATTTCAGGGTTCGCAAGATCTATTGTACAGGCAGTGATTAAAATTTTGGGTGCACATCGTGCCATTCCTGTCATTGTTACTATATGTGCATTATTGACTTATGGAGGCGTATCATTATTTGTAGTTGTATTTGCAGTATACCCATTTGCAGCCGAGATGTTCAGACAAAGTGACATTCCCAAACGTCTGATTCCTGCAACCATCGTATTAGGTGCACTCACATTTACGATGGATGCATTACCAGGTACACCTCAAATTCAAAACATCATTCCTACAACTTTCTTTAACACAACGGCTTGGGCTGCCCCTATACTCGGGATTATCGGGTCGATTTTCATTTTAATAGTCGGTTTGATCTATCTTGAATTGAAAAGGAAAAAAGCCAAGAAAAATAATGAAGGATATGGTACTAATCTGAGAAATGAACCAGAAATTGCTCAGGATATCAAACTTCCTCATCCTGCCATTGCCATATTACCTCTCATCATCGTGGGGATAATGAATCTGCTTCTAACACATTACATTCCGCAGTGGTATCCAAGTGTTTTTGATTTTCAGCTTGCAGGCATGAAAGACCCGATCAGCATAGAAGTGAAAAAAATTCTGGCGATCTGGGCAGTGATTGGGGCCTTATGTAGCGGTATTTTGTGTATTATCATTTTTAGTTTTAAAACAATTTTCAAAAATTTCTCTGAAAATACTAAAACTGCAATTGGTGGCGCGATGCTTGCTGCCATGAATACAGGTACTGAATATGGCTTCGGCGCAATTATTGCTGCATTACCAGGTTTCTTGGTCGTAGCAAATTCGTTACAAGGCATTAGTGATCCATTATTAAATGAAGCAATCACGATCAATATCCTGGCGGGAATCACAGGTTCAGCCTCTGGTGGTTTAAGTATCGCGCTCGGTGCTATGGCAGACCAGTTCCATGCGATGGCCATCCAAGCGAATATTCCTCTCGAAGTCATGCACCGTGTTGCATCTATGGCCTCTGGTGGTATGGATACACTTCCGCATAATGGAGCTGTAATTACACTTTTAGCTGTAACAGGTCTGACCCACCGTGAAGCTTATAAGGATATTTTTGGTATCACTATTTTTAAAATCATTACTGCCTTTGTTGTTATTGGCGTGTTCTATGCAACAGGTTGGGTTTAAGCCCATCTTGGCATATTCATTCCATTATCACGCTGTGTTTAATTTCATATAACAGCGTGATAATAATATTTTTTTCATTTGTACACACTTTTTTAGAGATTAAGCATATCTATCCAATAATAAATATGCTATTTATATTGATACGATATGTATCAT
>NZ_OOGT01000407.1 GCF_900323515.1 Acinetobacter stercoris
TAATAAATTCATTATAAAATAAAAAAATCGAATATAAATTTCAATCAATCAACTGTATATTCTCAAAGTTACTGCATAGAAAGCTTGATGCAGTGTGACCCCGATTTTTATTTATCTGATTTAAGGTGTTACTCACAGGTCAATCATGAAACTAGAAGAATTAGAAGCATTTACCACTTTTGTAAAATTACAATCAACAAATCAGGCAGCGACCCAATTAGGCATTACTCAACCTGCATTGTCACGCAGGATTCAAAATTTGGAACAGGCATTAGATTTACAATTATTTGATCGCAATACTCGTCCACTAAAATTGACCAGTTTAGGGTTACAGGTTTACGAGCAATCAAAGAATATTTTAAAGGAAACACGCCGGCTTGAAAGTATCATTGCTAATCATAAAATAGATACTATGTTGTTAAATATAGGTTTTGCGAACTCAATTACAGATATTGGTCTTGCAAAAATATTGGAACAATTAAACGATATATATCCAAATATTGAAGTGAAAATCCATGCTGCTTGGGGCAAGGATTTAATTAAAAAACTTGAGAATGGAGAATTGGATGGCATCGTTTCAGTCACAGGCTTAATTCAAAATTTACCAGAAACATTGGATAGACATGTGTTAGGAAAACTTAAAGTAATGCCAGTCATCGCTAAAAAAATTGCCAAGCAAAATATAAAATATAAAGATGAACTGCAAAGTTATGGCTGGATTTTAAACTCGGAGGGTTGTGGATTAAGAGGTAAATTATTTGAAATCTTTGCACTGGTAGGACAAAAGCCAAATATTAATTTTGAGGTGCTCGGAACTCAACTTCAACTTGACTTGGTTGCTCAAGGATTAGGTATTGGATTATTGCCTAAAGAAGTCATGCTGATGAGTCGACGAAAAGAAGATGTTATCTGTATTGAGAATACTGATGTTGAATTTGATGTACAGTTGTTTACAGCACATCAGCAGGGAATCCATGCTGAAAAAATACAAATCATTGAACGAATAGGGCATTTGGCACGTAAACAGTTAAAGAAAGGAATGGATTAATCATATCGCGTTATTAATCATTATATGACTATAAATCATTAATAAATGGTGTGGTTGATAAAGAAATTGATACTGGATCATCATTAATAAAGCTATAATTAATAATTTATGTTTAAATTTATAT